>JAFADM010000276.1 GCA_023424865.1 Bacillota bacterium
AGCTTTTTGGCATTATCAATACGGGTACGCACGATGAAATCCTGGGCACCCGTACCGTTATACTCCTTAAAGTTTTTGGATAAATACTGGGCTGAAAGAAGGAAAATATCCGCAATAAGGTTCAAACTGAGATCCGGATTGGCATAATGAACCTGTATATAGGACCTTACAGCAGCCATTCTGTCCCCGATGCTCATGGATTTTACATCATAGTTGTTTATGAGCTGATCAAGAATAAAGGTACACCGTTGCTTAAGCGGCCCCAGGCTGTCAATGCCCAGCATATCCTCGATAAGGCCGAACTTGTCAAAAATGCGCTCAATATCCTTCTGATTAAGAAGTGACAACCCTTTGAGAACCATGTTTACAATATCAAAAATAGCTGTTTGCACAATGCGGTTGTAAAGTCCCTGCAGGGAACCCAGGGTTTCAAGCAGGAACAAAAGCTCCTGCCTGGCCTTAACAAATTCATGGGTTGTAATAAGCCCGATGTACCGCTTTTCCATATCGGCAATACGCGGAACATCCAGATAGCCGCATTTTTGAACCTTGATATCGCTGTAAAAGGATAAGTGCTGAAACCGGCTGCGTATGTAATAATAGGTGTAAGTATAGGTCGCCTCATTATAAGCCTTTGACAGGCAGTCAAAGGAATGACATGCCTCGCTTACACAAAAGTACAGGTCGATGCCGTACCGGTCCATCACCTGTCCTGTCAGCCTTTGGAGGCCTTCACCAACCTTATCAATAAAGGTAGCGCAGTGGTTTTTGTTCATGACAATCCCCACAATTTTATACTCCATTTCCAGAAAGAAATGGCTGGTTTCATCGGGGAAAAGGCCCCTGCACAAATCATCCAGGGATTGACATAAGCCTTCATGATATTTTTCTTTTCCGGAAGCGGCATCACCGCGATAAAGAATAAAAACAAGCGCATCCTCAAAGCCCAGATCAAATTTGGAATAGTCCTCCGGCTGTTCATACCGAATAAGGCCGAGAAGAATCTTTTCCAGATACCAAAGATGGGTTACCTTGCCGCCGGTACAGCCTTTTATAGCTTGAGATGCGCTGCTCATTGCACTCCTCCTATGAGAGAAATGAAACGTTGATGTTACATTGTGATAATACTTAATAAGTATAGTTATTTTATTCATTTCTGTCAAACAGGCCTTTGTTTGAAAGATAATTTTGTACAAATCCAACAAGGACGAAAGGCTATTCCTAAACACCTGACAGTATGGTCCATTGATAAAAAAGGGGCGTGTGTCAAAAGCAAACACACGCCTTGTCCTCACTGCCTCTTATACTCGAAGCTTACCCGGTGAATAACTCACTCTAAACTTCCGGTAGCAATGCCGCTGTAATCCTTCAAAAGATCCTCTGTGGTTCGCTTTAAGTACACCGTCACCGTATTATCCTTGAAAACAAGCTGAGCCCGAACATTTCCAAACACTTCACCGATAACATTGACCTGGAGAGTGAGATTGTTTTCGGAAATCCAGCCGCCGCAGGCCATCAGCTCGGGCCCATCCCCCGAAAAGGAGTAACACAGCACTTCACCGGGCTGGAATAAAAGGCTGTGAACACCCTTGTGGTTTTCATAATCCAGGGTAATCTGAGCCTCGTTATTCCATTTAAGCCTCATCCACACCAGATTGGCCTCATTGGGAGCAAAGCTGTATTTTTTGCCGTCTATTTGGGTATTCCAGGGTGAGAAAGCTTCACCTTCAACAGTCGTTTTGAAAGCAAGCTTCTCCAGTCTTTCCTCTAAAAGCTTCTGTTCTTCGGCATTGGACTTAAGAGGCACAGTGTTTTTTACCACATTGGGATAAATATTCTCCCAAAAGGCCTCATAAAGGTTTTGTACTCCCGTAGGATCCCCTGTGGTATCCCCTATGGTAGCATAAACAAGACGGTATTCAGGCAGGCATACCGCAAGCTGCCCTCCCATGCCGTACATGGCAAAGCCATTGTTCCGGGTTCTCCAGAATTGATAGCCGTAGCCCTGCTGTTCATCAATTACCGGCTGAGCCGAGGTATCGATTTGCTTTGCTGTCGCCTCTCGCAGATAATCCTCCGGAAGGAGCTGCAGCTCATTAAACCGGCCGTTGTTGAGACAGACATAGGCCAGGCTGTACAAATCCTCAAGGGTACACAGAAGGCCTGAGCCTCCCTGGGATACCCCGGCAGGATCCGGAATGAAGCGGGCTTCCTTTGAAAAGGCAAGCCTGTTGAGCACCTTTTCTTTGAGATAGGCCAAAAGGGGCTTTCCGCTGAGCTTTTCAACCAGAGCCGTAAGAACATGGGATGAGGAGGTATCGTAGGAAAAGACGGTGCCAGGCCTGTGATTGGGCTCAACCTTGAAAAAGGATTCCACCCAGTCTCCCGAGTAGCGTTTGTAGGTGGTTGTTAAGTGGGGAGATGCCATCATGAGCATGTCCCGAATGGTGGTTTCGGTAAGAAAAGGGTGCGCCCCGTCCTCCCCAAGCTTTTCTGGAAAATAGCTGATAATGGGGTCATGGATGCTTAAGCGTCCTTCCTCCATAAGAAGGCCTATGGCCAGAGAAGCAAAGCTTTTGCCCACCGAATACATGCGGTGCTGAAAGTGACGGTGAAAGGGCTTCCAATAGCCTTCGGCAAAAATGTGCCCGTCCCGGATAAGACAAAAGCCATGGATACCTGTTTTCGATTTTTCCAAAGCATCCAGGAAATGCATTACCGCCTGAGAGGGAACGCCTGCTTCCTCCGGTTTTATGTATGGAAAAAGCTTATTCAAACTGCACCTTCCTTCCGATCAGACCCACTCAAAGGGTCGACCTTCTAAATCCTGAAACAAAAGGCCGGGGGCGTCGAACCCCCTCCCCTTTAGCCGGATTTGCTTTCGCAAATGACTGCCAGCAAAGCCGAAAAGGATAACCTCCTTTTCGGCTTTGCAGAAACACTTGCTGCTTACAGCAATACTTTAATTTTATTATTTGGCAAGATGAGCGTCAAGCTGACTTTGAATTTCAGCCACATATTTGTCCCAGCCGGCATCCTTAAGAGCCTTGATGAGCTTGTCGTAATTGGTGTTATAATCCACGATTCCGGAGAGCATGGGCATGGCAAGCTCTGTCCATACGGTGTTAATCTGGGCCTTTTCGTTTTGAATGTTGGTGTAGTCGATGGCAAGACCGTAAGTAATATTGGGTATCGCTTCCTTATCCCAATTGCGGTAGGTGTCGATGAAATCGGCAGGGAACCTTTCGTCAAAGTGGGACAGGTTAACATTGAAAATCATCCACTGGTAGAAAAGCTCGTCGCTCTGATTGGCGACAATCTTATCGTTAACCACAGAGTAATCCTTATCCTTCACGCCGTAAATAAACATATCCACAAGCTCCGTGCTCTTCTGGAGGGTATTGACAAAGAGTGCCACCCGGTCTGCCTTGTCGGAGGTAACGGGTACCTGGAAGGCAGTGTTCTCATAGGAATTCTTGTAAATGGGCTTTTCAGGGTTCAGATAGTATTCCCTGGTATAAGCGGTAGGAATAACCTGCTTGAGTGCGGGCTCATTTTCAATAACGGTGGTTCCGCAGGTACCTCTGAAATAGAAAACCATACCGGCCTGGAAGGGATGGGTGATGGTGTTGGTCAGAATATCCCTGGGAATAAGGTCTCTCTTGTACCAGTCGTTGTATAGCTCAACAACCGACTTGAACTCGGGGCTCTCTGCGAAATTCACAAGCTCCTTTGTATCCTGGTCAATCCAAAGTCCGGTTACAAAGGAGGTTATGTTTCTGTCGCCCGCACCTCGGACAAGGTATTCAGAGGCGGCAATATCATAGGTGGCATACATATTGGGGTATTTCTCCTTGGCCTTGGTGACATAAGCGTCCAGCTGCTCAATAGAGGAAATATCCGTCATACCAAGCTCGTCCATAATATCCTGTCTGACGCAAACCGTGTTGAACACACCCGCGGAGGGCTTGCTGCCGATGGGTATGGCGTAAATTTTATCGCCGTAGGTATAGGGCTTGAAGGCTTCTTCGGACATAACCTTCTTCCAGTCGGGAAGGCAGGTGTCAATGACAGGAGACAGATCCTGCAGGTATTCCTTGGCAACGCTGGAAGCCGCCCATGCGGGATCGATGATGGCGGTATCAAAATCCTCACCTGCGGCGATCATAAGATCCACCTTCCGGCCAGCGCCGTTTTCCGTCCAGGGAAGGTACATCAGCTCAACTTCCGTGTTGATTTCGTCAATGAAGGTCTGCTGAAACTCATTTTTCATAAGCTCGGCCATTCTGGGAGATTCCTCACCGAAAAGCACCACTTTGATCTTGTCCAGC
>JAFADM010000283.1 GCA_023424865.1 Bacillota bacterium
CTGAATTATTCAGCTGCAAGTTTAGAATCTCCTTTATTTTTTTTATCCGGTAGACAATGGTATTGCGGTGGGTGTGAAGCCGAAAGGCCGTTTCCAGTATGTTGCAGTCGGAAAGCAGGAAGGTTCGCAGCGTATTAAGGTATTCGGAATCGTGTAGGCTGTCGTATTGCTCCAGAACACCCAAATGCCGTTTGTAAATGGTTTGAAGCAGACACGGATCCGATGCGCAGAAGAGCACCTGGAAAAGGCCCAAATCCTCGAAGCACACGGACTGGCGTTTCCAGAAAACAGCGGCTGCCAGTGAAAAGCGCGCCCGTTTATAGTACTGCTCCAAACGGGTTAGGGAGGAAAGGGTATCGCTTACGCCCAGCCGTATGCTGTCACAAAAGCAGATCATTTCAATAAGACTGTTTAACGCTTCCGCGTCCTTTATCCCCTGAAATATAAGAATATGCAGGTTGTCATGGTGAAACAGATGGTATTTAAGACCTAAGCTATTCAGCGGCGAAGTAATTCTTGTGGCATCCTGCAAATGCTGAATGACCATGAGCCGGTAATCCGAGTCGGTAGTAAAGCCGAATTGGTTAAAGGTTCGAAGAATATTGTCCTGGACGGGGGTCTGGTAAAGGGCGCTTTGAAAGGCGGCGCTTAAATGCTCTTCACGCTGATTATTGTAAAGCAAAAGGCTGCAATAATCCTGCATAATGTCCACAAGATGCACTTCCCAGGGCATGGTAAAAAGAGGAAGCCTGCTTTCATTGCAAAAAGCGATTATTTCAGGGGTAATGTTTTCGGGGAACAGGTACTTGCCCACATTGACAAGCAGACCGCTGCAGTTTCGCATAACAAGCCCGCTGATAAAGTCGTAAAGGGAAACACCTGTTTGCACGAAAAGACCGGTGGTTATAACCAGCTCGCCTCCCTTTAAAAAGGACATGTTCTGAATATCCTCAGCAAGATACACCCAGGAGGCGGAATTATTAAGTCCCTCCTGACCTCCGTGAAGGGTAAGGCTGTATTTTATCTGAGCGCATTCATAGAGATCTTCCACCCGGGTACGCATGTGCTTTCGCTCCTTCTTTTTTGTGACGTTTGTACTTTGAGTACAATAAGTTGCTTTAATGTTTAGGATAGGAATCCATTGTGAAAGCCTTGTCCATAGGCATATAATAGATTCAATACTTAACCGGGCCGTGCCCGCAACCCAATTGACAAGGAACACCGATGTAACACAGCTTGTTTTTTATCGGCACTTCTTAGCAATAGGGGCATTATATTAAAGAATCAATATCCGCTTCTATTCATTGTACTATAAAACCAAGGAAAGAAGATTGGTTATGAGTGAGAAATTTATTGTTACCATTGCGCGTCAATTCGGAAGCCTGGGGCGTCCCATAGCAAGGCAAATAAGTGAAACGCTGGGAGTACAATACTACGACAGGGATATTGTGGATTTGACAGCTAAAAACCTGAATCTTCCGGTTTCCACCATCAGCGATGTGGAGGAAAGCGCAAAATCGGCCTTCTTCAACATGAATTATCCTCTGGGAATGGGGACAACGGCCATCCAGGACTCCATCTTCGCCGCTCAGCGCAAAATCATCGTTGATCTTGCCGAGAAGGAATCCTGCATTATCGTCGGACGCTGTGCGGACCATATTCTTAAGGATTGCAGGAACATTATAAATATCTTCATTTACGCCCCTTTTGAGGCAAGGCTCATAAATTGCGTGGAACGTTTAAATATGCGTCCCGACGAGGCAAAAAAAATGATTGCTTCGGTGGATAAGGCCCGTGAATCCTATCACCGCCATTATTGCGGCTACTCCATGTCCGACAAGGATTACAAGCATGTTATGCTGGACTCCAGCCTTCTGGGTATTGAAGGCACCTGCGAGGTACTTACGGAAATGATTAAAAAACGCTTTAATCTGACCTGAAAGCCGATAGACATTCTCAAAATAATCCCTAAACTCTTTATAAATGAAAATTGCGGAGCGACGGAGCTTTTCTTTTAACTGAGAGAGGCTCCGTTTGTGTTTTTAGTCACAGCTATGTCCTTAATTCCCCAACCCCTTTTCGCACAATGAAAGTAGGTGGCTTTTTTGGTTATGCTCGAAATTGAAAAACTGTCAAAATCCTTTAATGATCTTGAAGTTCTCCGGGATGTCAGCCTCTCAGTCAAAAAAGGCGAGGTGGTTGTCATTATTGGCCCGTCGGGCTCGGGGAAGAGCACGCTGCTTCGGTGCATTAATCTGCTGGAACAGCCTACGGGAGGGGAGATCCGATACATGGGACAGGATATCACCCATCTGGGAAAAAAGGTAACGGATTACAGGAAGCATGTGGGAATGGTCTTTCAGAGATTTAATCTTTTTCCTTTGAAGACTGCACTTGAAAATATCATGTATGCGCCTGTAAAGCTGGGTGGCAAGTCCCCGACGGATGCCAGAGAAAAAGCTATGGAGCTGCTGGGCAAGGTGGGGCTTGAAAACAAGGCAGCAGCTTATCCTTTCGCTCTTTCCGGCGGACAGCAGCAGCGGGTGGCTATAGCACGGGCACTGGCCATGGAGCCAGAAATTCTTTTATTCGATGAGCCCACCTCGGCTCTGGACCCTGAGCTTGTGGGGGATGTGCTGGAGGTAATGAAAAAGCTTGCCTCTGAGGGGATGACCATGGTGGTGGTTACCCATGAAATGGGCTTTGCCAAAGAGGTGGCGGATCGGGTTATTTTTATGGACGGGGGCTTTGTGGTGGAGGAAAATTCACCGGCAGAAATATTTACCCGTCCCCAAAACAGCAGAACAAAAGCTTTCCTTGCCCGGGTGCTGTAACCTAAAGCGGGCTATGCCCGAAACCCAATAGATATGAAGCGCTAATGAAATAATTTGTTTTTTATTGACGCTTTTCAGCGATAAGGTCCTAAGGAGGCAAACAAAATGGAAGTGCACTTTAAAAAAGCGTTGGATACCCTGGCCCCAAGTCTTGTGGGCGGTGTGGGAATCGTTGTTTATATCACTCTGGTTGGCTTTGCCGCTGCGCTGGTTGTAGCCCTTCTGGTTGCCATGGGACGATTGAGCAAAAGCAAGCCGCTTAACCGAATACTTATTATCTTTATTGAGATTGTCCGGGGAACGCCCCTTCTTGTTCAATTCTTCTATATTTATTACGTTGTACCCATGCTCATAAACGGCTTGACCTCCCTTTTCGGCTATAAAACCAATATCCAGCTTCCGGCCGCCACCTGCGGCATCATCGGCTTTGCCATCAATTACGGCTGCTATATGTCCGAGGTTGTCCGTTCAGCCATTCTGGCCATCGATCCCGGGCAAAGGGAAGCGGGGCTGGCATTGGGGTTCAGTGAAAAGCAGGTGCTCTTTCACTTCATTATTCCTCCGGCACTTCGCAATTCCGTTCCCGTTTTCGGCAATTATCTGGTGATGCTCATAAAGGACACTTCCCTTCTGGCCATGATATCCGTGCAGGAGCTGCTCCTTCGCACTAAGACCTTTGCCTCCCAGACCTTTCTCACGGTGGAGGCCTATACCATTCTGGCGCTGGTGTATCTGGCCATAAGCATTCCCCTTTCCCAAATATGCCGGATTGTTGAGCGACGGCTGAAGCAGCTCCGATAAAGGATCCTTCCTGTTTTCTGTTTTTAAGCTGAAGTTTACAGCAGTAATCAATAAATCAAATCGTAAAGAAAGAAGGTATAAAAGGATGAAGAAAAGCAATTTGAAGAAGGTTTTGACGGCCATTCTCTCTCTCACTCTGGTCCTGGGCCTTGTAACAGGGTGTACAGGCAATAGCGCCAATAACAATACACCGGCCGCCGCAACAGGTGGCGAATCAGCCATGCTGAAAAAGATCAAGGAAAAGGGGCACATTCTTATCGGCTCCTCCAATGACGCACCCTTTTCTTACCAGGACATTAACACCGGTAAGCTGGAGGGCATAGATATTGAGATCCTTCGTGAAATTTGCAGCCGTCTCGGTATCCCGGACATTCAGATGAAGGTCATTGATTTCTCAAATCTTCTGGTAGAACTTAACAACAACAGTATCGACATGGTTGTGGACGCCATGTATGTCAAAGAGGAACGGCTTCAGATTGCTGCCTTCACCGACAAATGGTACCAGGAAGGAGAGGCCGTGGTCATACCCGCCGACTCGGCTGTTGCCTCCAAGGAGGATTTGAAGGGTAAGACCATTGGCGCCCAGCCGGGAACCACCTTTTACGAAACCGCTCAGAAATGGCTGGAGGAGGGAAGGATCGGCAAGCTTGAGGCCTATGACAATCAGGCAACCCTCATGACCGCCGTTAATATGGGCAAGGTGGACGGCGTGGTCACCGACGGTATTGTAGCAGGCTATACACTATCCTCCGACAGCTCCCTTAAGCTTAAGCTCCTGTCGCCCTATGAACCTGAGGCAAGCGGACAAATCGGAGCGGCGGTGCGTTTTGAGGATAAAGACTTTTTAGTTGAGGTCAACAAAGTTCTCAATGAAATGAAAAAAGACGGAAAACTACTGGAAATTCTGAAAAACTATGGTCTTACCGAAGACTATTTTGTAGATGCAGAAAAAGGTATAACCACCAATGTGAAGTAAAGGCACACCTTGGGAAAGACTGTACGAAAAAGCATGAGGGCCTGAAGCCGTCTAGCCTAAGCCTTATAAAATTGGGGGAGAGTGGGGACACCTTCTCTCCTTCTTCTGGGAGAAGCGTATGCTGGAATTTAATTATCATCTTCCCGTGAACCTGGTGTTTGGCCGGGGAAAATCCGACAGCCTTGGTGAAAAGGCTGCCGTTCATGGAAAAAGAGCACTTGTTGTTACAGGCGGAAGCAGTACAAAGCGTTCCGGGCTCTTAGCCAAAGCCCTCACTCTTTTAACCGAAAACGGTGTGGCCGGTATTCTCTTTGACAGGGTAACGCCAAACCCCCTTACCACTACGGTGTATGAAGGCGCTGAGCTGGCGGTGTCGGAGGGCTGCGATTTGGTTGTGGCCCTGGGAGGGGGAAGCAGCCTGGATGCGGCCAAGGGTATCGCCTTTCAGGCTGTTAACGGCGGAGATATCAACGACTACATATTCGGCAGGAAATTAAGCGGCAGAGCCCTTCCTGTCGTCGCCGTACCCACCACCTGCGGTACCGGCAGTGAAGCTAACGGTTTTGCCGTTATGACCAATCCTGAGACACTGGATAAAAAATCCCTCCGCTGTAATGCCATCGTTCCGGCCTGCTCCATTATTGATCCTCTCCTTATGACCACCTTGCCCAAAGCCACCCTGGCCTCGGTAGGCTTTGACGCGTTATGCCATAATATTGAGGCTTATTTATCCGCCATCGTACAGCCCCTTACGGAAATTCAGGCTCTGGAAGGTATTCGTTTGGCACTGGGAAGCCTTCGTAAGGTTTATGCCGATCCGTCGGACCTGGACAGCTGGGATAGGCTTTGCCTGGCAAGCACCCTGGGGGGGATGACCATCCATTGTGCAGGGGTTACCGCCCTTCACGGCATGGAGCATCCTGCCAGCGGGCTTAAGGACATCGTCCACGGCCGGGGCCTTGCCGCTTTGGCTCCCCATGTTTACAGGGCTTCCGTCAAGAGCGCTCCCCGTAAATTTTCCGTTCTCTCCGCGCTAATGGGCGGAAAGGATGAAAACGATTTCGTCCTCCTTTTGGAGGAGCTTATACATGACCTTCATTTGACCGCAACCCTGGGTGAGCAGGGACTTGGGAGGGAGGACGCGGACTGGATGACAGAAAACTGTCTTAAGGTATCCGCGGCCGGTCTTGCCAATCATCCCCTGGTTTTTACCCCGGAAAAAATAAAGGAAATATACCTCCAGGCGATGTGATCCCTTGTTAAGCCCCGGCTTAACGGAGCCCGGAAAGACTACCGGAGGTATTATGGAAGAAGGAGAAGAACCATGCTAAAAGATGCTTTGCCAAAAATAAAGACGCCCTTGCCGGGCCCCAAAGCGGCAGCAATTCTGGAAAGACGGGCGGCAGCCATACCCGGCGCCATAAAATCGGTTTATCCCTGCGTTATAAAAAGGGGAGAAGGGGCCATGCTGGAGGATGTGGACGGGAATGTTTTTCTGGACTGGATTGGAGGCGTGGGCGTTCTTAATATAGGCTACAGCCATCCCGAGGTGGTGGAGGCTGTAAAAGCCCAATCGGAGAAGTATTTTCACGCTATGATGAACATTGTGACCCATGAGGGCTATATTGAGCTGGCTGAAAAAATGAATCAAATCGTACCAGTCAAAGGCAAAAGCCGTAAAACCATGTTTGCCAATTCCGGTGCTGAGGCTATTGAGAATGCGGTTAAAATTGCCAAGTCCAGTACGGGAAGGCCCAATATCATTGTGTTTTCCGGCGCCTTTCACGGAAGAACCCTTCTGGCCTCCGCCATGACTGCCAAAAAGGCCTATGCCTCAGGGATAGGGCCCTTTCCCGACGGAATATACCGGGCGGAATTCCCCTATCTTTACCGCGGGCCCAAAGGCCTCTCCGAGGACGAAACCATCGGCTATTATGTGGAAAAGCTTTACCGGGTGTTTGAAGAAGCCTCGCCTGCCGAGTACGTCGCCGCCATTGTACTGGAGCCTGTACAGGGGGAAGGGGGCTTTATACCCGCCCCGCTTAAATGGGTGAAGGCGCTGCGTCAAATCTGCGATGAAAAGGGGATCCTCCTTATTGCGGACGAGGTCCAAACAGGCTTCGGACGTTCGGGAAGGCTCTTTGTTTCAAATTACTGGGAAGAGGCCGGCTGCCCCCCGGATATCCTGGTGACAGCAAAATCCATCGCGGGAGGCATCCCTTTAAGTGCCGTCACTGCCGGTACGGAAATTATTGACCGCATCAAATCCGGCATCATCGGCGGAACCTACGGCGGAAATGCTCTGGCCTGCGCCTCTGCGCTTAAGGTGATTGAGATCCTGGAGCGTGATAATTTAAGCCAACGATCCGCTGAGATTGCCCTTAGGTGCAAAGAGGCGTTCTGCCTTTGGAAGGACAGCTATGAGCAAATAGGGGATGTTCGGGGCATCGGCTCCATGATGGGCATTGAGTTTGTAACAGATAAAAAGAGTCAGACACCCCATCCCAACCTGGTTTCACGCATTGTAGCTATTGCGGCTCAAAAGGGGCTGCTTGTAGAAAATGCGGGAGCTTATTCCAATGTCATTCGCTTCCTGTGCCCTCTGGTGGTTACCGATTCCCAGCTGGAATGCGGCCTGGGCATTCTGAAATCAGCTGTTGAGGAGGCTATCGGCCAGCTTGCCGCTGCCGCGTCTTAAGGCTGAAAGGCTAGTTGGCGCTTGCTTTTTTGAATAAGGAATCTTTTATTTGTTGCTTATAGGGTTTAATAGAGGCGGAGCGGATGGAGGAGCCGATGAAGATATCGGACTTGAAATCAGGCTCCGCCTTTTTACCCGCAATCAAGAATTTACCTTTTCATTTTACGCAAAAGACTTGACTTAGAGTAAACTCCAAAGTTTATACTTCAAGTATCTGTATTAAAGCAGGAATAGAAAAGCAGGATTTCGGTGCAAAATCCCAAGGGGATTATTAGCCGTAATCAGATAGAGGAGCTTGAAGAAATGGAATATGTTCAATTAGGAAAAACGGGGCTTAGGGTTTCGCGGTTCGGCCTGGGCTGCATGCGCTTTCCAAAAGAGGAGAAAGACGCAATTGAGATGGTCCGTTACGCCATTGATCACGGCGTTAACTATCTGGATACGGCCTATGTCTATAAGGACAGCGAGGAGATTACAGGAAGAGCTTTAAAAGGCGGCTACCGTGAGAAAATCTATTTAGCCTCCAAAAGCCCTCTTTGGAATATTACCCGTCATGCCGATTTTGAAAAGTTTCTGGATGAGCAGCTTATGCGGCTGGGAACGGATTATATCGACGTTTACCTTCTTCACAATATGAATCATAACCACTGGGAAAAGGTAAAGAAATATGACGGCCTCACCTTCCTTGACAAGATGGTGGAAAAAGGGAAAATACGGCACAAGGCCTTTTCCATTCACAACACCCTTAAAGCCTTCAAGGAAATCGTTGATGCCTACGATTGGGAAATGGCTCAGATACAGCTTAATATACTGGACGAAAAACAGCAGGTTGGTGTTGAAGGTGTGAAATACGCCGCTGAAAAAAATGTTGGCGTTGTCATCATGGAGCCTTTGAGGGGCGGCTTCTTTGTAAATAATGTTCCCGGTGAAGTGGCAAAGCTGGTGGCAGATTACCCTGAAAAGCGCTCCCTTGTGGAATGGTGCTTCCGCTGGCTTTATGACATGCCGGAGGTATCCGTAATTTTAAGCGGCACCAGCAGCCTGGAGCAGCTCAAGGATAATTTAAGAATATTTGAAGCATCTTCACCCCGTGTTTTGTCCGGTGAGGATTATGCCTTTATCCGTGAGATAAAGAAGGTTTATGAATCAAAGCAAAGCATTGGCTGCACAGGCTGCCGTTATTGCGTGCCATGTCCCAGGGGCGTGGCTATACCCGAGATCTTCGGCCTTTACAACAGTTATCAGCTTGTAAAGCCCCACGCCATCGATAAAATTGTGTATAAAAGCTCCATTGCACCTTCAAATACCGGCGGGGATCGCTGCGTAGCCTGCGGCCTTTGCACAAGCCACTGCCCTCAATCACTGGACATTCCCGACTGGCTTAAAAAGGCACATACGGAGTTTATGGAAAGCTGATTTTACAGGCAAGCTTTTGCCGCTTTGACATTTTTACAAAACAGGCCTATTCTAAGATAAAAACAAACCGGGTGGAGATATAAATGGCTGAAGGTGAATCACAGAATATATATGCGGAACTCTTAAGCGAGCTGGCCCTTGGAAGGGATGCAGGCCTTAAAACCCTTTTTAAAGGGAAAAGGGGTAGTCTTGCCCAAATGCACAAGGAGCTGGTTATAGAAGCAGCCTTGTCCGAGGAGGAGAAACAGGCCTTCTTAACCGGAGTGCCCCGGGCTTTAGAGGCAGGCGATGAAACCTCTCTTATGGAGCCGTTTTCTCCGGAGGAGCGATTGATTGTTTTAGGGGGCGGGCATATTGCTCTGCCTTTGGTACAATTCGCTTCAACGCTGGGTTTTAACGTAACGGTGGTGGATGATCGCCTTTCCTTTGCCAATAAAGGCCGGTTTCCGGATGCCTCGGAGGTTTTGTGCTTACCCTTTGGCCAAGCCCTTGAAAGCCTTAAGGTGAGTCAGAAGGATTATGTGGTCATTATTACCAGGGGGCACCGCCATGATGCCCTGTGCCTGCGAAGCCTTTTAACCGGAACGGAACCAGGCTATTTAGGCATGATTGGCTCTCGCCGACGCACGGCTATTGTAAAAGAAACGTTGTCAGATGAAGGCTTTGACAGGGAGAGGCTGAACCGTGTGCATACGCCTGTCGGGCTTTCCATTGGAGCCATTACACCGGAGGAGATAGCCCTTTCCATAATGGCTGAGGTTGTTTCCGTTAAACGTCTGGGCAAAGGAGATAAGAAGGCGGGGAACCGAGCGGATACAGATAGGCGGGTGCTCCAAATTCTTGCCGCACAGGACCGGGAGCCTAAGGCACTTATCACTATCATTAAAGCCGCCGGATCCGTACCCCGGGGTGCTGGAGCCAAAATGCTGGCCTATGCCGACGGCCGGATTCTTGGGAGCATCGGCGGAGGCTGCAGTGAATCGGATGTGCTTAATGCCGCAAGGACACTAATCGGCAGCGGCAGCTATGAGGTCATGAGCATTGATTTAACCGGAGAGGCTGCGTTGGACGAAGGAATGGTCTGCGGAGGAACGCTCACGGTTTTATTGGAGGATATATGCCCTTAAGGCCTTGTAAGCCATTTCTGCCTTCCTTCCAAATTTGTTGGAAGGGATTGTTCGTCTAAACAGAATGCCTTTATCATATAATGCACCGTCAGGAATTAGCGGGAGCAGTATATGATTTTAGATTTTAGCTATGATGAATTCAATCAATACCGGGTGGACCTTCCTTACCCTGATGTGGTAGTCCTCAAGCCCAATACGCATTACGCAAGGCTTGTCTCGGGAGCGTATGCGGGCAGGGGATCGGAGACCACCGCCATTACCCAATATATTTCACACAGGTACTTTACCTCTGATTATCCGGATGTCTTCGTGGCCTATAAGTATATCGCGCTTGTAGAAACCGTGCATCAGGAGCTCCTTGGAAAGCTTATCAAAAACCTTGGGCTTAAGCCCCTGTTTTTCTCATATGAGACCAACCACTACTGGAACGGAAGCTATCCCGACTATAAATATACTTTAAATAAAATACTTCAATCCGACATTCAGGGAGAGAAAAACGCCATTGCCCATTATACAAGGTTAATCAAACAGATTGATGATGAAAGCATCCGAAATCTCTTCAGAAGGATTATTCTCGATGAGGAAAAGCATATCGAAGTGCTTACCC
>JAFADM010000329.1 GCA_023424865.1 Bacillota bacterium
ATAATGTCCACAGGATTGGTGACCATAATGAGTATGGCGTCGGTGGTGTATTTCATGATGGCGTTCATAATTGTTTTAACAACACCGATGTTTTTGTCCGCCAAAAGAATTCTATCCAGCTTTTCACCGGGCTTTGCACTGGCACCGGCCGTTACTATAATTATCTGGGCATCGGCACAATCCTCGTATTCCCCTTCACGGACGTGGACATTGGGGCTGTAGGACAGCGAAGTGGTATGGCTTACATCCAGCGCCTCGCCCCTTGCCCTTTTTTTATCTACGTCAATAAGTACAATTTCCGCAGACATACCCATGTTCAGAAGGGATGAGAGGGTAGCCGCCCCAACCATACCTGCTCCGACAATAACTATTTTGTTCTTTATCCATTTCATGAATTCTTACCGCCTTAAATCTATGTTTAGAATGAGATTCATACTAATACTGCTACTTTCCCTGAAGGGCAATTTTTTCTGCAAGCTCATTAAGGTACAGCCATCTTTCCGTCTTCTCCTCAAGTGCTTTTTCAAGCTCCGCCTTTTTATGGATAAGCTCCTGAAGGGTCACATAATTGCTGGCCTCTTTGACCATAGCCTCTTCAACGGCTTTCAAATCATTCTCAAGCCGTTCCAGGTCGTCATCAATTTTATCATACTCCATTTGCTCTTTAAAGGTAAATTTGAGCTTCTTATTGACGCTTTCCCGGGCCTGAACAGTCTTTTCCGGCTTTTTCTCCTCTGCCTTGGCGAGGTTTAGGCTTCGCTCCTCCTCCTTGGCATCCATGTAGTCCGTATAGCCCCCAAGGTACTGCTTAAGGCTTCCGTCCTCCCTCAATTCAAAAATCCGGTCCACAACCTTGTCAAGAAAATAACGATCATGGGAGACAACCGCAACAGGGCCACTAAACCCTTCCAGGTAATCCTCCAGAACCATGAGGGTTTCAATATCCAGATCATTGGTGGGCTCATCCAAAAGGAGCAGATTAGGTCCTGTCATAATGACATTTAAAAGGTAGAGCCTGCGCCGCTCTCCTCCTGAGAGCCGACTTATGTTATTCCATTGGAGATCCGGAGGAAAAAGGAACCTCTCCAGCATCTGGGATGCAGTAACCGGGCCATTTTCCGTCTCTATGGTTTCGGCTGTTTGGCGGATATAGTCGATAACACGAAGGGAGGTATCCATTTCAGCGCCTTCCTGGGAGAAATAGCCTATTTTCACCGTGACCCCTTTGTCTATATGACCTGAATCAGGCGGAAGTATGTCGCCTATCATTTTCAGCAGTGTTGTTTTGCCGCTGCCGTTTTTACCGACAATACCGATGCGATCGTCTCTTAAGATACTGAGGCTGAAGTTATTGACAACAGTTTTATCGCCAAAGGCTTTTGTGACGTTTTCTATTTCCAGGATCTTTTTTCCCAGTCGTGAAGCCACCGAACCCAGCTCCAGCTTTTCGGAAGCATTAGGCCCCTCTTCCTGGCTAAGCTCCTCGAAACGACGAATACGTTCCTTGCTTTTAGTTCCTCTGGCCCTGGGACCACGCATCATCCACTCCAGCTCCTTCTTTAAAAGGCTCTGGCGCTTCCGCTCCGTTCCTCTTGCCATTTCCTCCCTCTGGGCCTTAAGCTCCATGCAGCGGGTGAAATTAGCCTCATAGCTATAGAGCGCCCCATGATCAATTTCCACAATACGGTTAACAACCCTGTCAAGAAAATAGCGATCATGGGTTACCATCACAAGGGCTCCGGTAAATTTTTGAAGATAGGCCTCAAGCCAGGTGACCATCTCCTGATCCAGATGGTTTGTAGGCTCGTCCATAATAAGCACATCACAGTGATTCACCAGAACCGCAGCAATTGCCACTCTCTTTTTCTGACCACCTGAAAGAAGGGTTACATCCCGTTCAAACTCGGTAACTCCGAAACGGGTAAGAAGGGATTTGGCTTCATATTCCTTTTGGGGATCCGCCCGTCTGCCCAGGCCTTCCATGGTTTGCTCCAGTATGGTCCGGGGTGTGTCAAAAACAGGATTCTGAGGCAAATAACCGATTCTTAAGCCCTGAGCCTTTGTGAGGCTTCCTGAATCAGTGGCTTCCGTCCCGGATAATATTTTCAGAAGTGTTGTTTTTCCTGTTCCATTAATACCGATTACACCGATTTTCTCACCTTCATTGATAAAAAGCGAGACGTCGCTGAGTAATTTTTTTTCGCTATAGCTTTTAGTTATTTTTTCCGCTGCCAGCAGCATTTCAGTCCGTCCTTCATATTTAAGTACTTTAAGCACAGGGGTTAACCCCCGCCTTAAGCCTAATGGTCCTAATCCGGGCCGCTTAAGGCATCAAGGGGATTCCGACATACGATAGCCTACCCCAAGCTCGGTAATAAGGTAACGGGGTTCGCCGGGATTATCTTCAATTTTACGGCGCAAGTTGGCCATATTAACTCTCAGAATTTGATTTTCAACGTTATAAGGCCCCCATACCTCGCGCATGATAAAATCATGAGTAAGAACCTTACCCACGTGAACCGACAATAAATCGATAATTTTGTATTCTATGGGAGTCAAATGGATGGTTCGCTCACCTTTGGTAACCTTTCGCTTTTCATTGTCAATGGTAAGCTCACCAATGACTATCTTGATTGGTCGATTCACACCTTCCGGCAGCTTGTTGCGGCTATGCCTGAGCGCGGTGCGTATCCGGGCAAGGAGCTCCGATGTACCAAAGGGCTTTGTAATATAGTCGTCGGCACCCATATCGAGAGCCTCTACCTTTTCTCTTTCATGAGTTCTTGCCGACACAACGATAACAGGAATATCGGTCCATGAACGTAAATCCTTTAAAAGCTCCATGCCGTCCATATCGGGAAGCCCCAAATCCAGCAGAATAAGATCCGGCCTTCGTGACGACGCAAGCAACATGCCTTCCTTCGCAGATGCGGCTCTCACAACCTGATAATCCTCACTGGAAAGTGCTGCGGAGATAAATCGGCTTATGACCTGCTCGTCCTCAATTAATAAAATAATCCATTTATTCATTCCATTCAATCCTTTTATAGCTTGGCTGCTCACTGATTCCATTTATGATACCCGCTTTGGCAATGTTAGATGACCTGGGGCAGTAAAAAAAGCCTTTACAATAAAAAAAAGCCATATGCTTAAGCATACAACGTCATAATTATACCCTGTTATGCTTAATTTTCATATAGCGAAAAACAAATAATGTCTTCATCTGCTGAATAAATAATAGCATGCACACCGGTAAAAATGGCGTTAAGAAATGTTTAGACCACATAAAAATAGCGTCAACCCCGTATTATGTTTTGCCGAAACGTATGTAATTAGCAAAGAACGCTTACCACAATTCTACAATTTATGATAAAAAGCTTACCCTCCTATAGAAAAATTATGGTAAAATAGTATTAATAAAATCCTCCAGAATGAAGGGAGTACATAAGATGAAGCATTACGCGAAGCTGTGTCTGTTTGTTTTAAGTTTGGTGCTGGCTTTTACGGTTTCTACTCAAACCTATGCTAACGCTGCCGAAAAAACCGTCACAGAAAAAGTTACCCTGCTGAACACCTTAAAAATTATCAGCGGTTCCAACGGAAACTATTATCTTAACAACCAGCTGACCCGAAGCGAGGCTCTGGCATTTATTATCCGCCTCATCGGAAAAGGTGATTATGTACTGGCCAATAAGGCGCAGTACAGCACCACTGTTTATACCGATGTCCCTGCCGCCCAGTGGTATGCGCCTTATGTGGGATATGGCTATATAAATGGCTTTACCAGCCGCAGCACCACTCAGTATAAGCCGCTGGATATAATTAACGAGAAGGAATTTCTAAAGCTTGTGCTTATAGCTATGGATTATCGCGAGGGCACGGACTTCACCGATGATACCATCTACACTACCGCCCGGGATTTGGGCCTTATAAGCCTTGCCGACTATATAAGCCACTACAGCACGAATTTTATTCCCACACGAACAAATGCGGTTAATATACTCTATGCGGCCATTACATCCAATTCCCGAACCGGAGACATCATGGTGCAGAAGCTTATCGAGGGAGAGGTGGTAACACGAGCCCAAATCCTTTCGCTGGGCCTTTTAGTGGATGACAAGTTTACCGCTATTGAAACCGCTGAGGCCGTCGACTTATCCAAGGTGGAAATTAAGTTCAACGAGCCGGTTTCCTCCGTATCGGAAATCAAGGTATACGAGCAAGGCTCAAGCACTTCACTGGCTGCCCAAATCGTATCCATATCGGGCAACACCCTCACCATTACCACACCTGCCCGTGAGGCCAGCAAGACCTATGTGGTTGAACTGACCAAAGTAAGGGACACAACCGGTAATATCGTTCAAACACTTTCCAAGCAGTTTACCGGTCTTGTCATAAAGGAAGTTTCTTCCGATTACTTCCGAATCCGTAAAATTGAGCCGGTTAACAACAGCAGCTTTAAGGTTTATTTTACTCATCCCCTTTCCATAAACAGTGAAATCGGCCTTTACTACTCCGTCGTAAAGGATTCGACACTTATTGCTTCCGGCACCTCGGGAGATATTAAGGCTGGCATTCTCAATTCAAGCAAGGACGGCCTTCTTATTACTCTGAACACGGTAAAGCTTGAAGAAGGCGCTCTTTATACTCTGAACATCGACGGCGCCCTTTTAAGCGGCTATGGCGTTAAAATGAACAGCGGACTGGGTGACAGCATGAAGTTTGTTGCCTCCAGTGATGAAAATGCAAAATTTGAGCTTACAAAAATTGAGGCCTCCGACGAATCAACCCTTAAGCTTACCTTCAACAGAGAAATCAATGCCTTCCTGGCAGCCCAGGTGTATAATTTCTATCTTACAGACAGTGCTCAAAAGCCTGTTTCCCTCAGCAGCACCACCCTGGATCCCAACGGCCAGGTGCTCTACATCAAGGTTGGTGCTTTACTGAGCAAGGATGCCACCTATTACCTCACCGTCAATAATCTTAATGACATTACCAAGCAGGAAAGCATTACGGAGAAGAGCTATACTTTCAAGGTGAGCTTCAGCAGCGCACAGGCCTTTAAAATCTCCCGCATTCAAACCCCCAACTACTCTACTATAGAAGTCACTTTCAACAAGGCCCCCAATAAGGATATGGCCGTTAATCCCGCTTATTACACCGTACAAGGCGGCAACGGACTTAAGTATACCATTGACAAGATTTTCTACGATCCGGACACAGATCCTGAAAAGGTTGTGCTGTATCTTAATAAGCTTAATAATATGTCCACCACCATCCGGGATTACCGGCTTCGGTTGGATTATAAATTTGAGGATCATTTGGGCAACAAAATTGCCGTAGTGGATCAGGAATTCAACGGCTCGGTGGATGTACCGAAGGAAACAGGCATCAGCTCGGTGGTTCCAATTTCTGCCGACGGGGTTAAGGTCACCTTTACCAGAGAAATCGATTTCAGCCAGGCAAACCTGTCCCCCTCAAACTTTACCCTGAGCTATACCTATTTTAAAACCCCCATTGTTAAGGTTCCTGTCAGCGTTTACTATGCCGATGCCAAAACCTTGATACTGAAGTTTGATTCACTGGACTACAAAACCAGCTACAGCCTTAAAATAGGTGAAATAACCGACTATCTGGGAATTACGGTAAAAGGGCTTGAGAAAAGCTTTGAGACCGTAGCTCAGACAAATTAAACGGCCTATTATTTGCATTTGAGCAGCTTTGCCCGACAGACAGACGTTCCGGTTAAAGACTTGTCTAAAAATTTATTTAAAATTATTTTAAATTGATGTATAAACCGGAAGCAATAGGGCAAGATAATAAGGAACCAGGATTTCTCCTGTAAAACGTTATTCCATTCAATTGGTTAAACGTATTATAACAGGAGACAACCTGGTTCTTTTTTATGTCTTCCCCACACCTTCAATGTTTCTTTATTTGAGTACGTACTAGCTGTATTTTTCATTTTTAGCCATCTATGTGCTTAAGGAAATGAATAAAAAGAATAAATTACCGAAATTTTCATTTCTAAGCCGGGTATATAAAAAATCCTCCGGGGTATTATAAGAAGGAACCAAGATTCCTTTTTGGCCATAAAGCTCATCATTAATTTGATGTTATGCAATGGCCTCTACAAAGAAATCTTGGTTCGTTTTTTTTCTATCTATGTTTTTATTTATCAGTAACCTTTTAACTTCAACCCTTACCTCATACCTTTTTATCAAAGATACTTGCTTGTCCGTTTCTCTTTTTAGCAGCAGCGTATTTCTTTTCATTTTTCAGCGCTGCGTAATTTGTGGAAGACATAAACTCCCTCATGGTCCTGGAGCTTGCGTTCATACGCATTTCTGCTTCCTCGGAATCTCCACGGCTAACCTCTCCGGCAGACATGATCGTCCTCAGCCGATGAAGGCTTTTTGCTTCGTCCCTCGTTTTACAGTTTTTAAGAGCCTGCTTATAAGCCTGTCGATCCAACTCCACGCGAACAGCTTTATTGTAAAGCTCGGGAGCATGCTTGCTAAGAAAGCTCATTTCGGAGGGAGAAAGCTTTTTGCCAACCCTCAGTTTTGCCCGTAGAGTTTGGATTTTATTTGTTTTCGAATCCGAATCGGGGAAATAGGAGGAATCATCGTTTTCAATGCTTTTCAGCCTCCATTTTGCTTCCTGCTTGAGGATATCCAAATAGCCCCGAATGGTTTTAATAGCGTAAAAATCCATTTTTCCTTCCGCCCCCTTCTTTGTATAGTTATACCTTTTCTAATATTTATATCGGCATAAAGGGCGGAAGCGTCCAGATCTACCTTTTTCTTTGAAACTTTAGAAATATCAGCATACTTAATAATCAGCTGTTTTTTTTCTACACCTTTATCTTTCTATAGTGCTATCTTCCTTCTACCTTTCTACAGCTGTTTCTCTTAATATCACCCCCTTTAATTATTGATTTTTTTCAATGACCACAAGACAGGTGCTGTCAGGCAGTCTTGAAGGGTTTCGGTTTTCATCAAAGAACTCTATTTTTTGAGACAAAGCCAGAGTGTAGCCATCTTGGAGGAAGTGCTTAAATTCAAGGATTCTGGCCTTGCTTCCCAAAACAGACGTAATAAAAGTCTTAAAGCCACTTGGTGTGAAATAACCGAATTGCTCGTTTACCTCATGAACATAGGATTTTTCTCCCCAGGTGTAGGTATAAAGAAATTCCATAGCATCATTAACAGGCATTATCACCTCATTGTGCCCTACCACTGAGTATTGAATTTCTCTTCCTTTAAAGTCTTTCGCATACCTTTCGAGAAAATCCATTCCCTCTTTGGACAGGAAGCGAATAATTCGTTTTTCTGTTTCAGGCTCGGTCATGATACCGTCTCGAATAATAATTCTGCCGCCTGCGGGGAGTATATCGAAAGCACTTTTGAACGCGGCTGCCAGCGTCTCATGGTTAAACTTCTTCCCATTGTATTCTATATAGGAAAACAGCTCGTGCAATATGGAACAGAAGATAATGGTGTCCATGCTTGCTTTTTCAAGGTACTGGCTCAAATTGAGGGCATCACCGTATAAAACATCCCAGGTTCTGTTCTCAAGCTGCTTCTTCTTTTTAAGGCTGTCCAGAACATTTTGAGCAATATCCACACCTAAAATCTTTTTCCCAGGATACCGCTCTTCAATGAGATCCATGAGCGCGCCGCCTCCGGGCCCAATATCGATAACACTTTCTCCCCTAATGTAATCCAGAATAATTTTTTTGTAGTCAATGGTCTGGTTCATGGTCTGAAGATAGGTTTCCTCTTCATAGAAGCGGTCATATTTGTCTTTCCTCAGTCCAAACAAGTCGAAAAGCAGGATAATGGCACTTTCATAAAGGACGTCGGATTTTTCGGCTTCAACGCAAAAATCGATGAGCTTGCTCCCTGCCGCGGAGAAACGGAAGGTAAAAAACAGCGTATCATCAAGATTCTCATGGAAGGTAATGTCATGGGCAACATGTAGATTTTCCCTGCCTCTCCCCTCTAAAATATCCTCCATAGTCATTTCGGAAAGGTATTTTTCAATAATCCGTTTTTTATAAATGTTTACCCGTTTCTTGCCGTCATGCTGGTAATATATAGTTTTCATAAGCCATTCAAAGCTGATATGCTTTACTTTATCCAGGTCGGCTTTCTGCCCTATGAGCAGAAAAATCTTAACGAATTCCTCAAAGGAAAAATCATACAGGGCGGCTTCCACAAACCACAGGTCCGCCTTTTCAAGAAGTCCTGCAAGGGGGTCTGCGATCTTTTGGCCGGAGAGCTGCTTTTTATATTCTTCCTCGAAGTCCTCACCGTTTTTAATGGATACGGCCCGCAGTCGCCGTAATCTTTCCTTCATTTCATATTGTCTTTCAAACTGACCGGTAACAATACATTCAACAACCTCTTCCACTTCTTCCTTAATGTCCTGCCAGAGGCTATCGTCCACCGCAGCTACAATACAGCAGTTCAAGGCATATAAAAGGGTCTTCAGCTCATTTGGCTCTGTTTTCCCTTCCTCGCAAAGCCTGAAAAGGGGTTCGTTAACCGATAGGGGCACCTCTCCCCTTAGGTATTGTCCTATCATGCCATGGGTCACAATAAGGGTGTACACAATTTGCTTTAATTCGGGGTCGGCTTCCTTGGACTCCTCCAGATAAATTTGAGCGGAGCCGATATTATGGGCAAAGAGGTTAAATCCTTTATCCATCCATTTTTTTCTTTGATGCGGAAGTCCGGATTTGGCTACCTCGGACCATTTTAAGGTTTCCTCAAGGATGTGGGCGGTTGGTTTGGGAAGGCTAAGCTCCGAAAGCGTAATAAGGGTTTTCTCCACATAGTCCAGAACATAATTGCTTTCTATTTCGTCAAGGGAATGGATTCGTTCAAGGTTGATATTATGCTCCGAGGTCAACGCAAGAAAACGCAGCCATTTCTCACTTTTGAGAATCTTTTTGTCGCCCAGCTTGAGTCTTTGGATTGCTGTCAATGCAGTCGTCGTACTATTCGTCATACTATTCGTCATACTCCCCGTCACACTATCCGTCATAGCCTTATCTCCAGCGCTTCGGTATTCTCTTTAACAGCATCGGAGCCTTTACCAAAATAGGTTTCTGCCACATGAATTTTTCCCATGATATGCCGGTTAAAATTATCCAACTCCTCGGCAGGCACCCAAATTTCCTTATGCATGCTGCTTCCTACGATTTGTACTTTAAAGATTTTTATATATTGATCATCTATCTCAAACTCGGTTACGTAACCTGCAAAATAGGGAGCGCTTTTTGAATTCCAGTCCTTTGCAATCTGCCGGGCATAATCGATGTTCAATACCGGATAAAATATGGGCTGTTCCGGCAGTCTGGGAGGAAATTGAGTCCATCCCGACTTTTTTATGAGTTCCAATTCTTCAAATCCTACAGGCCTGTATTGCTTCATTCTTATGCACCTCTCCTTCTGTCGTCCTTTTAAAAGTGTAATCCTAAATGAATGGTTGCGGCGTATTCTGTAATCTGTATTGTGTAATGTGTATTCTGTAATCTGTGTTCTGCGTTGGGCATTCTGTTTTAGGTTTTATGTTTATATCGGCGTTGCATATCCTATCATTTATTTTACAACTAATGGACCACTTTGGGTATTCCTTTTGAGTAGGCACATTTCGCTTGCCTGTTTACAACTTACTGTTTATATCTTTTTGTTATTAACATTTTATTTTTAATTCTTTGCTTTGTCAATACTTTTTATGAAAAGTTTATCCCTTGGGTTTGCCGGAGAAACAGAAAACGGCAGACACAATGTCCACCGTTTCTCCGTATAAGCCATAGAAAGCGTTTGGGCGCTCATTCCTCAATTTTCACGCTCTCCTCACAGCACTCCATTCGCCAGGCATACATCCCTGAGAAGCTTTTTACTCTCATCATCAAGTCTCCGGAAGGGCTTTCTGCATTCACCAAACTCAAGTCCCATCATATTAAGAATTTCTTTTTCGCCAGGAAGCACTCCCACTTTTATCAGAAGCTTTATTATCTCATTGGCACTTGTCATTATTTTCTGTGCTTCATTGATTTTGTTTTCTCTAAATAGCTTCCTGATTTTAATAAATTTCTCTGCCATGAAGTTGTATGTGCTTCCTATTCCTCCGTCAGCACCCATGACAAGGCCTGCAAGGAAAATTTCATCGTACCCGTTGTATACAGTCACATTGCTGTATTTTTGTTTTACTCTCTCCAATGTAAATAAGTCACTGGAAGTATGCTTGAGGCCTATAAACCTGCTGTCGCAAAAGAACTCGCCCATATTATCCAGATTGAGAGTAACTCCGGAATTTGCCGGGAAGTTGTAGAGAATTACAGGAAGATCGACATTGTCCGCAAGACCATAATAATAGCTTCTTATCTCTTCAAAAGAAAAACCATAATAAAAAGGAGGAATTGAGGATATGGCATCTACACCTGCTTTTTCTGCATGCTTCCCCAGCATTATAGCCTTGTCCTCGCTTATACATCCTATATGTGATATTATGGCACACTTCCCTTTTGTCTCGGCGACAACTAAGTCAAGTATGTACATCCGCTCTTCAAGAGTAAGCAGAAAGGCTTCTGCCGTGCTGCCTCCCACATAAAAACCGTCGACCCCTTTTTCAATATTCATTTTCACAAGTGCCTGCAATGCTTTTTCATTTATTTTGTTCTCCTTGGTAAAAGGTGTAAGCAATGCAGGGAAAATTCCATCAAGTTTTTTCATGATACTAATCTCCCTATCTTTTATTTGAATCTATCTCTTGCATTCCCATATATTGTAAATTCATTGGGCAGATATCCTCATCTATACGCCCCTTTGCCCATAATCCTTTGACATAACCCTTTCTCCAGTCTGACGGAAATGCAGGCAGGATTATCATTCCAGTGTCCCGGTTTCAGATAAAATCCTCCATGGCATAAGAAAGCTTAAGAACCATAACTTCACCATAAAAACGGTCTACAGGCAGGCGTTTAATGTGAAGATAGGGTCTTTCCTGCCAGTATTCAGGCATCAGCTCCACATCAAAGTCAAGTTGACTTCCATCGTTCAGGAGTGTCACACTGCGCGGCATGTGGTAAATGGGCTTAAGAATAAGCCCTTTTGCATCCGGTTCCTTATAAAGATGTATATAAATAGCATTGCCCCGTCTGGTGGCAAGAACCGGATTATCTCCATTACTTTTTGAAATGAGATAACTCGCCGGGCAAGTACCCCGAAAGGATTCTCCTACCCGCCGGTACCAATCGCCAATGATGGAAAAGCCCTCTGTATAAGCCGGGTCTATGGAACCATCTGCGCAAGGGCCCATATTTAACAGATAACTTCCCCCCATACAAAGTATTTTATCTATTGATTTCATCATGAACTTATTTGTGTAATAATCCTCATCCTTGCGATAGCCCCAGCTTTCACGTCCCAGAGCGCTGCAGGCCTGGGTAGGAATTCTGAACTCCTCGCCGTCCGGTACGCTTCGTTCGGGCGTTCCAAAATCACCCTCTCCAGGCCCTCTGTCGTTTATAACCATATTGGGCTGGAGCCTTCGCAGAAGTTCATTCAGATCAGGATCGCGGAATTCCGCTGTATTCACATCCCAAAAAAATTCACAAATATCCCCGTAATTCGTGCAAAGCTCAGTTACCTGATTTTTGACAAAATCCAGATATTTTGCCTCATCCGGTTCATCTCCTGTCCTCTGCCCCCACATCTCGTGATGGCGGCCCATGTTCGGATAGTTTGGGTGGTGCCAATCCGGCAGGGAATAATAAATTCCAAGCTTTATATTACGCCGGACACAGGCATCGGCCAACATACGCAGCACGTCTTTGCCATATTGCGTATTCATAATATTATAATCGGAATATTGGGTATCAAACATACAGAATCCATCATGATGCTTTGCAGTAAATACGATGAAGGTCATTCCACAGCTTTCCATAAGGTCAATCCAGCGATCCGGATCATAGTCAACAGGATTGAACCTGTCCTTAAGCCCCTCATATTCACTCCGCTTGTATTCACCACGCCATATAATTTGCTCATGCCAGGCCGGCATGGAATACAGTCCCCAATGGACGAACATACCTAGCTTATGCTTAAAAAACCAGTCTCTTCCATCACCAAAACTTCGGATCATCTGCTTTCCTCCGATAGCGTTCATAGGTAAAGTGTCTATTTCCGTTTTCTATCCTCATCATGTGGTTTTGATCTTAATTACAACCTTTTTAACATGGCCGGAACCCTGTAAATGACATTTAACCTTATGGCCATCCGCAGGAAAAAAGAAAAGGCACAGCCCCTGCGTAGCATTCACTATCTGCCTGTATTCTCCTTTATAAAATTCACAATCCTTGTCAGAGTTGTAATCCACTATGCTGGTAAGTTCTTCAACAGGCGCCCAAAAAATACATTCTTCACCCATGAGCGGTACATGCAGATCAATATATTCCCGATGACTTTCCCATTTCATCTCATCCGGCGCAACCGTGTCATATTCAAATACACTGGCGTAAATACGATCCCCGTCAATATCGTAACGACCGTTTTTTGTCTGGCCGGAACAGCCGGACAAAAAATTGACTATCCTTGCAGCTCCCGGAATGAGTTTTTCATAATCTGTAAGATGCTTAATGCTATCCATGATCATACTCTTTTCACAACCTTTCCTTCATTAAGACCAATTAAAATCATAAAGCATTTCTTCATTTACCTGATTTA
>JAFADM010000382.1 GCA_023424865.1 Bacillota bacterium
GAATTGTAAAACTTAGCTCCCCCTTTTCCACGCTAATGGCTACACTTGCCGTTACAACCGCATCCTCGCTGAGGTACAAGGTATCGTTATTTGTATAAAAGCCTGCAAACATGAATTGACCTGTTAATGAAAGTGTATTTACTGCATCTTTAGGGGGTGTGGAGTTAGGTGAGTGGGAGTTATCGGATGAAGCTGCAGAATCTTGAGTTGGCTCCAAAGCTTCCTGGGTGGGTGCAGGTGATACTTCTGGTGGAATAGATTCTTTAGAAGCCTCACCAATTGTAAGCCGTTCAACCGGATTCGATGGCGACGGTGTATAGGACCCGAGAGTCAACCCACAGCCAGCCAGAAAAAGCACTGACAGAAGTGAGACAATGGCAATAGGCAATGACGTTTTCTTGAAGCGAATAATCGTTTCCAGGCGCCTTTTAAGCTGTTTACCGTCCTCACTTAAAGCGAGGGACGCAATTTTTTCATTATAACTATCTGCGCTTCCGCAAAAAGATAATAATGTGTTGCCGTATTGCTGTTTTTCCTGCGGGGACATATTTTGGATGACCCCTTCATCGCATGAAAGCTCGCAGCATGTCTTTATTTCTCTGTTTATAAAATAAACCAGAGGATTAAACCAATGAAGGCACAGTACAAGCTGTACCAACCATTTATAGATCAAATCCCCTCTCTTGAAATGGATTAGCTCGTGGTGCATAATACAGGAAATTTCACTTGCGGCAGGTTTGTTTGCTGGCAGAACGATAAAGGGGTGCAGAATTCCCAGAAGCATGGGAGTGGTGCTTCTGCTACTCATGAAAAGTGCAGGCGGTTTTTTTAGGCCTGTAAAACTTGAGACCAGGTTATACGCTGCAAGTATTTCAGGATCCGTTATTTTAATGGAGCTTGCTTTCATAAAGCGTATGTAGCTGGTATATAAAGTAAATTTTCGCACCATAAGCAGGAGAGCTGCTGCAAGCCATATGAGACCTGCGGAGTTTGATAAAAGAAAAAAGAGATTCGCTCCGATAGATACCGGTTTCTGAAAAGGATCGAAAAGGACAACTGAGGCCCTGTCAGTAAGCAAATTCTTTTCTTGAGGAAGGAGGCTATCCTCGCTGGAGTCCTGTGCAGTTTCATTATCCCAATAAATATTCTCGGTATACGAGAACAGGTTTCCAACGGGATTAATACTGTTGTTAAAAGAAGTGAGAGAAACGGGCAGGGTAAAGCGCAAGAGGATAATAAGCCAAATATAATACTGCCAGGTTTTGCTTAACCTGTTCTTATATAAAGGTTTCAAGGCAATCAAAAGAAGAGTTAGCAGAGAAGCCGACAGGGAAAGTGAAAGTATGGTCATGAAAACAGTATTCATTTTATATCCTTTCCTCCGTTCCAAAACGCTTTAAGCTCTTCCATATCCTCCTGGGTTAAACGATCCTGACTGAGAAGGGAAGCAACCAGGCTTTTAGCATCACCACCAAAGACCGTGTCTACAAAGGAAAGGGTTAGGGATTCAAGATATTCATCCTCAGTAGATAAAGCAATATATTCATTAAGACGCCCCTGCTTCTCGATTCGAATAAAGCCTTTATCCGCCAGCCGTGTAAGGAAGGTAAGAACAGTGTTGGCTTTCCAGAGCCTTTTTTGTGCTTCAAGTGCAGTACACAAGGGGGCAAAAAGTATCCGTCCCTTATGATGCCAGATAATCTGCATAATTTCCTTTTCTGAATCGGATATTTGTTGGACAGCTTTCATTGCTTTAAACCTCACCTACACAATGTAGTTTGATTTATCTTTATACTACGCCATGTAGGTGAAAAAAGCAAGCCGTAATCGCTTTTAACTTCTAACTCCAAATGGTATAGTTGTACTAGGCCGCATTGTAATGTTATTACCGCAATGTATATGATTTTCCTGCTATTAAGGAGGCCCTCATGCTGTTGAAAAATGCGTTGGTTTTAGATGATAGCTTTTGCCTAAAGTCCATTGATATAGAAATTAAGGGTGAAAGAATAGCCTGTAGGAGTGAAACTTCGAATGAAGATCAGCTTGATTTAAGTGGCATGTATTTAATCCCCGGGCTCATCGATACCCATATCCATGGTGCAAATGGTGCAGAGGTGGATACCGGAACCGATACAAGCCTTAATACTGTGTCTGAGTTCGAAGCCAGACATGGCATTACAACCTTTGCCCCCACAATCCAGGCACTGGCCTTATCGGATATGCTTCAGGCTATAAAGGCAGTTCGTTCTATACATAATGTCCGTGGAGCTAAAATAGGCGGCATTCACCTGGAAGGCCCCTTTGTGTCGGAAGCATACAAGGGAGCTCTACTGGCAGAGTATATACACATTCCCGATATTGAAGTATTAAAAAGCCTGGTCAAAGCAAGCGAGGGTATGGTTAAGCTTATAACTCTGGCTCCTGAGCTGGAGGGTGCAGGTGAGCTCATTCAATATGCCGTTTTAAAAGGAATAACTGTTTCAATGGGACACTCCAACGCCACTTATGAACAAGTGCTAAAGGCAATTGAACAGGGAGCTGCCCAGACAACCCATACCTTTAATGCCATGCGCCCACTCAATCACAGAGAGCCTGGGATCCTGGGGGCAGCGCTCACCAATGATAAAGTAAAATGCGAGTTGATTTGCGATTTTCTTCATGTCCATTCTGCAATTGTAAATATGGTATTTAAATTAAAGGGTGAGGATGGAATCAATCTTATCAGCGACTCCTGTTCCGCAGCAGGACTAGGTGACGGGGAATATTGGGTTAACGGACAGAAATACATAGTCAAGGACGGTGCCATACGTACACTAGCCGGTACCATAGCTGGGAGCACCAAAACACTAATGGATGGAGTGAGAAATCTCATTCGTATCGGTATACCCTTTGAGTCCGTTATAAAAGCGGCTTCCCTCAATCCGGCAAAAACACTGGGCATAGATGGAGACACCGGAAGTATTCTTCCTGGTAAATACGCAGACTTGGTCGCTCTTGATAAGGATTTGAATGTGCTATATACCTTCATAAACGGGAAATGCATCTATAAAGCCTGAAGGAAAAGGCAACTTTAAAAGGCTTCCGCTTTTCAAAAAACATGAAATTGGGCCCGCCTAATTTCATGTTTTACTAAAAAATCAATTTCTATATTGGAATAAAATATGGAGTAATGGGAGAAAGCCTATATTAAAGGAGAAACCGATGGGGTTACATAGAGGGAAAATGGTCCTGAAAACAATATCAGCCATAGTTAAATACTTGGGATGTAATGAAAGCCTACGCCTGGAATGCATTTCGGATTATGAAAATAGCTGGGGTGGATGTACACCCATTAAAGGCAACCTGGAGGTTGGGAGGATTTATGTGGTGGAGCAGGTTGAAGCCCATTCCTCATATACAAAAATATGGTTTAAAGACCACGGCGGCCCCTACAATTCTGTTCATTTTAAAAATGCATAATAGCAATTAAAGGAACTACTGGATAACTTACGCTTCCAGCAATTCAATGATAAGCAATATTCTGCAAGAAGGATAAGCCTGTCGATAGTAAAATCTAACAGCAGAGGTACATTTACCGGGCTGTTAGTCTTTTATGAAAGGATTTACTATGGACAGGAAAAAAACAGGCACAGGTCATATTCTGGCTGTTGTCACGATCTTTATATGGGGCACCACCTTCATTTCTACAAAAGTACTTTTGAAAGATCTTTTACCTATTGAAATATTGTTTCTAAGGTTTACAATGGGGTATATTGCCCTGTGCCTTGTCAGTCCCAAACGATTTAAGGTTAAGGCTTGGAAACAGGAACTCAGTTTTGCGGCAGCAGGGCTGTGTGGTGTCACACTTTATTATCTGTTGGAAAACATTGCGCTAACATACACCTTTGCGTCAAATGTTGGGGTCGTTATTTCTGTAGCACCCTTTTTTACAGCCATTCTGGCCCATCTGTTTTTAGATGGGGAGAAGCTTAAAATGCGTTTTTTTGTGGGCTTCGCTGTCGCTCTTACCGGAATATTTCTTTTAAGCTTCAGTGGCAGCAGTATCTTGAAGCTCAATCCCCTTGGTGATCTGCTGGCAGTTTTGGCAGCTCTCGTTTGGGCGGCCTATTCCATATTAACCAGGAAAATAAGTGGGTTTAACTATAATACTATTCATACAACACGAAGAATTTTTTTCTATGGACTCATCTTTATGCTTCCAGCTCTGTTTCTGTTTGACTTCAATCCAAGCCTGAATGTGCTTGCTGAGCCAGTGAATCTGTTAAATCTGCTGTTCCTGGGTCTGGGCGCATCTGCACTTTGTTTTGTAACCTGGAATTCCGCGGTGGGTATATTGGGGGCTGTAAAAACCAGTGTGTATATTTATATGGTTCCTGTAATCACAGTGGCGGCTTCAATTCTTGTTTTACAGGAGAAAATGACAGCTGGAGGCCTCGTTGGAATTGTGCTTACCATAGCGGGGCTATTGATTTCAGAGAATATAAGCCTCAAATCGTTAATTTATGTAAAAAGGGAGAATAAAAGATGACTGAATCAGACTAATAAAATAGCCCGCCATAATAGGCTTTTGGGTACCTGGTTTGTCAATGCATTAACTATTTGCGGTGCTTGACTAAATAGGTATCTTTTTTATTTTTGTGCCTTTTGCTATATCCACCATGGCATAGATATATGCAAGCGTTTCCATATATTAACTATCGCATCCAATGATATATTTGCTAAATGGATATGGGTATGTTTCGTCTCTCAATAATACTCTGATTCTTATCCAGCATGTTCCAAACAACGTTAAGATACTTTGTCCCCTCTACGGTCTCGATGAATTCAATGCGGTTAATTATCTTTTTAAGGAAGAGGTTGGATTTGGTTTCATCCACCCCTAATTCTTCAAGGTTAAACTTTTTCAGGTCTTCCTTATAGCGTTTGTATTTCACTGCTGCCATGGTTTTTTCATCCTCAATCTGCTGGAGCTTGTATAAGGTATTTTTAAGCTCCTTTATTTGAGCCTGGCAGGCATCGTTCTGTTCCTTGTACTGCTCATCCGAAATGTATTGTTTGGACACCATTCTCAGCAGGGCCTGGGATTCCGCCTTTAAGTCGTTAATCCGTTTCTCTGTCGCAAGAATCTCATCCACAACCTGCTCGGAGGAAAGAAACAGAGACACATAATTCTGAAAAAGCTTATCCAGTACTTCCTCATTTCCCCGAACCCTTCTTATCTGATTTTTCACTTCCTCAATGAGCCTTTTCTCCTCCCAGGAGTTCCTAAAGGAGCAGACATCCCTGTGGGACATATCATAATTGGTGCATACCCATTCAAATTTCAGCTCCCGGGTACCATCCTTTCTTACCCATGTACAAAGCTTCTTGCGCCGAAGCGTCCTTCCGCAGTACCCGCAGTAAAGCAAATTGCTGAAGGTGTGGGCGGTGCTTTTCCTTATGCTTTGCTGGTTGAGCTCCTTCCGCTTCTGGTTTTCCGCCCTTGCAAGCTGAAACATTTCATCTGAAATAATCCGGAGCTCTTCTATCTCGTGAACAATCCATTGCTCAGGATCCACCTTTTTGGCACTTCTATAAACGTATTCTCTCTGGTTCTGAGGATCCACATGCTTCACCGTATCAATATTAATATCCGTACTGACAATGGTATGAGAGGTTTGAATGCCTGCATACAGGCTGTTGGATATAATGTCCAGCACCTGTATTTGAGTCCATCTTTTATTCATTTTGGTGGGAATCTTTTTATGATTAAGGTACCGGCTTATCCGGGTACTCCCCCATCCCTCGTTGACATAGAGGTTATATATTTCCCTGACTACTTCGGCCTCTTTGGGATTAACACATAAATAGCCATTGGCTTTATTATAGCCATAGGGAATTCCGCTGATGAATTTCTTATTCTCCTGGGCCTTTCTAACCCCGAATTGTATAGCCACACTTTTGGCCCTGCTCTCCTCCTGGGCTGTGGACAGGAGAATGTTTATAGTCATTTCGTGCTCAAAGTTATTAAGGTTCCCATCCTCAAAAATCACCTTAATACCCATAACCTTAAGCTTTTTAAGTATGCCTGCCCCATCCTCCACACTTCTTGCCCAGCGCTGAATGTTTTTGACGTAAATAACATCAAACTCTTTTCGATAGGCGCATTCAAGCATATATTTAAAGGCACCCCTGTTTTTAAGCTTTGTCCCAGAGATACCTTCATCACAAAAAAGAGCCTTTATATATTTAGTCTGTTCTTTTCTATTGGAACGGCTGTAGTAAATACCGCAGTCCGCACCTTCATAGCCTTCCCTGGCAAACAGCTCGGTGTAATGAGCGATTTGATTTTGCAGGGAGTTCATTTGTTCCTCACTGTCGGTGGAAACTCTGCAATAGGCAACGCACTTCATGGCTCATACTCCTATATCTCTACCTTTAACTTGACCTATACCTATAAAGCTAACTTACGATTTCTTCTCTACACAGTATAGGTATGTCATTTCAGGTGAGATAAGGAATAATTATTTCTATCCATGTGTTGTAAATACAATCAGGTATATCCTTCTCGATAAACTCGTAATTCATGAGCTGCCGGGGCGTAATATTAAGTTTCTTAACCAGATAATTGGGATTAATATTATATTCCATTCTTAGGATATGTAATTCCTTGCCTGTAAGCCTTCTGCCAAATGAAACCATTGACTGTCTCTTACTCTTATACAGTGATTCTATTTCATGTTATGCCTGCATTTGAATTTCGTTTATTATGCAATGCGATTGCACAGTAAAAAGCCCAGCGTTGTTAATGTGCGTTCATAAGAACGGATAACTGCCTGCCCGTTATAATTTACTTCTGACACATTTCTCTGCTGTCATGTCGCTCGTGTGGCAAATGCTTATATGGCGCAGAATCCCAAGCATCGGTAGTATTAGCCGGAAGTCAGCTGGCTAAACTTTATGTAATCGCTCAAAGTAATAAGAATGATTGTGTACAGGAAGGGGATGCCTTAATATGAAGATTCAATATAGACTTCTGCATATATATATTGACGGAAAAGCTAATTTGCTGGCAATACCTACAGGTGAGTCAAAAAAATTTTGGGGCGCAATTATGGAACTGGATTTAGTAAAAGAAATAAAGGCGCCCTATGAAGGGGCTATATATTAAAATGAAACTGAAAGAAATTTTTTATCCGACTCCTCTAAATGGATTGCCATTCGCAATTGTCGAAAAATTAACAGCGGAGAACATTGCACCTCTTGTTCAAGCCTCTTTAAAATTTCCTGAATATCTGCATTTATATGCATGCGCTATTTATTAAGAAAAGGGACAGTTGCCTGTCCCCATTTAATAAAGAAGCTATAGAGCGATTTGTGATTTTTCTAATTCAAAATACTTCCTATAATTTTTATTTTCAGGTATCGTCTCGTCCTTCCCTTATTTGAAGCAAAACCGTGTTGCCCTCATGGATTTGTTTGTTTATTGCAAGATTTAATTCGCGTATTTTTTCCGTTGATAAGTTTTTATCAATTGGTGAACCATACAAATACGTTTTCCAGCTAAAAGAATCTGCATTATTATCGTCTGATAATGCTAATAACTCCTGGAGCTCCTTCTGTTCGTTTCCCAATTTTTTAACAAATATTTTGTACGCAGCTTCATTCCATGTGCCATCTTCATAATTCGCATATTGTGAGATAGTTTTTATCTCTGCCGGCATCACGAAAAGAAGCACTTTATAATACTGTCCAAAAGGATTCCCAGGTATATATACTAAGTTACTTAACAGAGCAAAAATAACGACAATAACCAAAATCCCTATACCAAAATACATTGAAGTTGTCATCTAAATACCCCCGTTCACTCGTAAACCCGTAAGCTTCATTCAGGAACCTTGACCTGGCACTTCTTCAACAAACTCTGATTCGATTATTTCAGCGTCCTGGCTTGATTCGTCTTTAACAAACTCTGATTCAATTATTTCAGCATCCTGGCTTGATTCGTCTTCAACAGGCTCTGATTCAATTATTTCAGGACTCTGATCTGATTCGTCTTCAATAGTTTCAGGCTCACCGTTTTCTAAATCATCGCCGGCCTTAACATTATCAATATTATCTTTATTAGCTTCTTCTGCTGCATCCTTGGGATTGTTGCGAATATCATCCGTTATGAGCTCAATGTCACTCTTTAAACCAAATAATCGTGCACCCACATTTCCCGGAGATGACTCATAAGTTACCTCGTTTACCGGAGTGATTATCGATGTAACGCTGTCATACTCAAACACCTTCCACAAATTACCTTCCATTTGCGGCACATTAAAGGTGTAGAGAGGAAGCATGGATGCACCGACAAAAACTTTTATATTCGCTCCCGAATTGGCAAGTCGCCAGGCATCGGAAGTTACGTATCTGTCCGAGTAGTTATGAACATAGAACGAATAGACCCCCTCTGCCGGTACATAGATGGTAGTTGTTTCAGGCCCATAGCTAAAAATATCATCCAAATCCAGATCCGCCATTTTGGTTCCGGTAACAGAATAAGTTCTGTTACCATAATAGGTATGGAACTTACCTCCACTTTCCGCAGGACCTACAAGATGTGAATCCAAATCATAGGGATATTGGCCCCACCTAAGTACAATACGCAGTTGATTTGCATTGAGGGATGTTGTTACAGCACCGTTTTGTGCTGTTATGGTTTTCCCTCCAAGAATCTTGATGTTAAAGTAATTAGGCAAATAGCGGTCTTCCTCGTTACTCAGGCTGCGATTATCTGTAATCTGTACGCAATAATTGCCGGCCGGTAAAGTATCTGTTGAATAGCTGCCGTCTGCATTAGTGGTGATCGATTTTACAATCTCCCCTTCATCGGTGTTATTCAAACCAGCTCGGATATCAAGCGTCAATCCTTCTACCCCGTGTCCAGTCAAGACGTCATATACCATTCCTGAAGCATACCCTTCTCCTTCAAATTCATTAGGTATGCATTCCAAGGTCGCGTTGTAGTAATTCGTTTGACCCGCTTTCACCAATATCGTTTGCCGTAACGAAATGTACCCTTCTTTAGTGATGTCCAAATAATAAAGCCCCGCAGGTATTTCAGGGATCGTGTAAATACCGTCAGCACCTGTTTTCGTTGATTTTGTCAGAGCTCCAGACCCTGTTATTTTCATAACATTAACCAATGTATCGGTTAAGGGTAAATTATTGGTATCATCTGTGTCAGCGTCCGCAATTGTTATTTTTCCGGTAATACTGTTTTCATATAACGTGTCTAAAACGGCATCAACAGTCTTTTTGCTTCCACTGACCGAAATTCCCTCAACTGTATAAGCAGTATAGCTATCCTTTTCAAAGGTTACTTCGTAGATTCCGCTGAGAATATTACTAAATTCGTAGTTACCATTTGAGTCGGTCATAGTTGTTTTCACCTGACCATCGAAAGAATCCGTCCTCTTGAGAGTTACCTTCACATCCGATAGCTTGGGATTATTACTGTTATCTCTGTCATCATCCGATTCACTCACTGTCCCGACGAGTTTTGTAGAAGAAATACCTTCTTCAAAAAACATCTTTTCCCACGAAAACTTTTTCTCGATGCCTCCACTCCAGTTAAAGCCCTTGGCAAGCAGACGAATATCACCGTTTAATCGCGCACCTACACCATGTGCAAATTGAGCGTTTCCGTCCACTTCAAAGCCTTCAGTGCCGGCAGAAATACTTCCGTCGAGAGTTGCTTCGGTTCTATAGAAGATAATTCCACTGATATCAGCCGGCATGATACCGGCTATCATAACTCCTGCATCAACACCGCCACCAACCTCGAGCTTTGCTGTTGCAGAGCCTTCCAACTTAACATTGAAAGAGGATTCATCCTTATCAAAAATTTCGAGCTGCCTGTCAAAGGGTAAGCTATAGCTCTTTTGTCCTAAATTATTGCTTATAGAGCCGTAAGCGCCTGAAAAGTCTTTTTTTTGCAAATTAAAGCCCTTTTCTATGGATGAGCTTTTATTAAATGTTAAGGCTAATGTACCTTCAACGCTGCCGTCCATATCCATAATTATGGAAACCATTAAAATGGGATCAAACGGTACGGTAACGGATTGATCGGAAACACTCTTGATTCTTCCAACCACGGGAGTACCGGACAGCCGTATACCGAAGGAAACCAGAACTATTTTGTTATTATAGTCCACGCCTTGCAAAGACAATCCCATGAACTCCCGTTTATTGTTAAAGCCGCTGTTCATCCCCTTCACCAAATCAGATGTATCTACCTTTGCTTCGTACTCCGCTTTCAGCTCTGTAATTTCGTCATAAGTTATTTTTGATAGTATTTGCTGAGGAAGAATATCAAAGCTCCACGGCAAGAGGTTTGGATGCCATTCAATACCACCCGTATACTTTAAGTTTTCCACACCAAATTTACCACCAAGTTTAATCTGGTCGTTTTCTGTTGTTATGTTGCCATCTTTATCATAAATGACGACATCGTTTAACTTGACCAGTAAGCTTGTTGACTTTTTATTGCCATCCACAGATTCAGAAACTGTTGGAATAAGTGCCTTAAGTAACTCCTGTGGCTGCCATCCGGCAGAAGGGAATGCTGTATTGGGTTCTGCTCTGAGCGACATTCTGCTTGAAGCGACAGATACATACTCATTATTTTCCTCATTCGGGATATACTGAGAACCATCCGGCAAGAGGATAAATGCCAATGGATCCTCGGTATCAATTCCACCTGAAAAATCCATGCGTACGTCGCCATTAAATAACTTATCCATGGTAGGCGTCATGAATTTCACAACTTCATATTCCGAACCAGGGTACTGGTCCAAATCCTCGCTCTCGCCAACTCCGCCAATTTCACCTATAAAACCTGTTACAAAATAGTCGCATTGAGGAATCACATAGGTGTCACCAACAGAAATCGAACCCTTTTTTATAGCAGAAACCAGGGGTGATGTTTCCAACATTAATACGCTGACAAAATCATCTTCCGGAGTGGCCGTTTCTTCTCCCTCGCTCCACACATCCACGATACTGTCAAAGATCGATTGAATATCCTCAGTATCAGTAGTTTTCACAGATGGTGCAAAGGTAACATCCGTACTCAGTCTGTCAATATAAAGCTCAATATCCTTAGAATTATTACTGCTGTCGGTAACCGATATTTTTACAGCATTACCGCCTATGTTTAAGGGTACTGTTATTTCAAAATCTCCCAGTCCGCTTACCGTTAACGTTTGCGCATCTGCAGAAACAGGCTGATTAACCGCTGTCACTTTCGTGAGCCCCACATTGTCCTGAGCACTTCCCTTCAGAACAATAGAGCTTTCTGTTGTCAGCAAAGTTCCAGACTCTGTCTCAAAGCCCGTTTTAGTAATTGTTACACTTGGAGGAGTTGTATCACTGTTACTCTCTCCACCACCGCCGCCCCCGTTACTAAAGCCGCCGCCTCCTGCGCCGGGAGTGGCTGCCGCAGGTTTAAGCGTTAAATTAGTTAAGGTTAATGTCCCGACATTAACTTCCCCAATCTGGACTGAAGTACCGCTTACCGTTGCATAAACCTTATAGGTTTGGTTCGGAAGTAATTTTAGATTAAATTCTCCTGTCGTATTTGTAATTGTCTTAAATTCCAAATCTCCGGATTTAAACGACAACTCACCCTCATATAATACGGAACCACTTGTATTATAAGCCGTACCCGATACTTGCACGGCTTTTTCCAATACAAGAATATTTTCAAGCAATCCATTCTTAAATGGCGCGCTTACTTTACGAATAACTCCTAATGCCTCACCTTTTGAAGCTTCAATCCTAAATTCGCCTTTTTCCGTAATATCAAATTTGAATTGACCAAATTTATTAGACTTTACGGTTTGTCCAACCTTGCCATCATTAATGGGGGTTAAGCTGACATCGGCTCCTTCTAACAGTTTTCCTTCTTCAGAAATAAAACCGACTATTCCTTTGTAATTAACAAAGCAGGCATTATAATAGTTATCTATCATTGTATAGGCTTCTGCCCGGGTTATCTCGTCCTGTGGTCCAAATTTACCGTCAGGATAACCGACAATCATTCCGGATTTAGCTGCGGTGACCACATTATTATAGGACCAGCGTTCTTTCTGAACATCCGGGAAAGCATTCTTTAGTTCTTTCCCCTCGGCTAGTTCTGTAATAATATTTGAGGAGTTGACAAGTATCGTTGCAAATTGCTCTCTTGTAATGAGGTTATCGGGTTTGAATGTACCGTCACCGTTACCTACCGCGATCTCCAATTTTTTAGATAGCTCAATATAATTTTCGAGTTTATGATTTTTAGTATCACTAAATGAGTTAAGATTTGAAACATCCTTTAATGCGGCTTTCAACAAATCTTTGGACAGATTCGCTTTTAATATCAGCTCAATCGTTTCAGCACGTGTTACTTTTTTGTTTGGTTGAAAGGCATTCGTGTTAACTAATGAATCGTTTACCACTTCCAAAGAAATCATGTGCTCAATCATTTTTTGAGCCCAATGTCCTTTAATATCAGCTTGTCCTGCAGAGTTTGATTGCTCGGCGAAAGCCTCGCCCATTGGACTAATAATTAGAATGAGGATAAGTACCATCGCTAGAATTCTGCTTCGTTTCATTGTCATCAGTCCCCTCTATGCATTTTTACTGTGGAGTATTTTTAATTCCGCTTTTAAAAACAAAGTTATGTTAAAATACTGGAATGCAATGAGATGACTGATAATAAAAGCACCTTTTTATCTTGTCAAACGATAAAAAATAATACCTATATATCAGTTACTTCATTTGATTCCCTATTAACTCGTTCATTTTTTTTGTCATTGCTTATTACAAATGTAAAAATACCCCTAAACAGAATACATGAATTGGAAAAATTCTTCAATAGACGTATTACAAATATTTAACATCTTTTTGCGGCTGTTTGGCACCGAATAAACTTAACGTCCTTGCGGAATAAAATAGAAAAAGAACGCCACTGCATAACTCCCCTATAGCCATTTAGTCAATCAGACTAAAGCTATACTTAACGATATAGGCACTGAGGAGCTCGGCCACTTAGAAATGGTTGGAGCCATGGTTCATCAGCTTCTTAAGAATGCAACTCCGGAGGATATCAAGCGTGCCGGCTCAGCAGGCTACTTTGCTGATCATGGCTATGGCGTTTATCCGGTAAGTGCTTCAGGTGTCCCCTGGTCCGCCGAAGGAATCCAGTCCATGGGTGATCCTATTGCAGACCTTAACGAGGATCTGGCTGCGGAGCAAAAGGCTCGTGCCACTTATGAAAACTTAATCCGTCTGAGCGACGATCCGGATGTCCTTGACGCGCTTCGTTTCTTAAGAGAAAGAGAAGTTGTTCATTATCAGCGTTTTGGTGAAGCCTTGCGTATTGTAGAAGAAACCCTGCAGAGAAAAAAATACTATTAAGCTATTCCTTTTTAAATAGCTTGATAATTCGATAGAGACATATAAGATGTACCGCATGGAAGAAGAACGATTCAATCTGCCTTCATCCCATAAAAAAGGTTTAAAGCATTGTCCCACTCAAGGTGGTTGACGCTTTAAACCTTTTTAGTTTCATTTATAAGCTAATCAAATATAAGCTAACTATTGTTAACTTCGGACAGCTAATGCAATTTTCCTTGAGCATAATACAGGAAAGCCTTTTTATTTCGCTCTGGCTTCCTTGATTTTCTCAATGAACTGACGGGCAATGGTGGTGATGGACTCATAATCGCCCTTTTTGGCACCTGCAATAAGGTTGCCGCCCACACCTACAGCCTGTGCTCCTGCTTTAATCCATTCACCCACATTTTCAAGGCTTACACCACCGGTGGGCATGAGAGGAGCATAAGGAATGGGGCCTTTTATTGCCTTAATGATACTTGGCCCAAAAAGCTCTCCAGGGAAAATTTTAACGATATCCGCTCCGCATTCCATGCATTCTACCACTTCCTTAATGGTCATGGCACCGGGCATGGAGGCTACCTGGTAACGGTTGCAAAGGGCAACCACTTCCTTGTTCAGATAGGGGCTCACTACATACTGGGCTCCAGCCAGTATAGCGGTTCTTGCTGTTTCAGGATCCAAAACGGTACCGGCACCGATAATGATTTCACCGGAATTGTACTTTTTGGAAAGGTCTTTAATAAGCTCAGCAGCACCAGGTACCGTAAAGGTTACCTCAATGGCTGCAACACCACCGGCAATACACGCTTCGGTTATTTTAACAGCCTGTTCGGCACTGTCTGCCCGGACAACAGCCACAAGTCCGCCAGCTTTAATTTTTGAAAGGATCTCCTGCTTTGTTGCCATTTTTATTTCCTCCATTCCCCAATCCACAAGCGGGGTATCCCCCGTCGGATTGGGTCCACATTTCACGGCTATTTAATCGCCGTTATATTTTAAAGAAATTACCTCTGTACACGTCCGGAACCGTCTCCACCGGCCAGGGCTTCCACCTCGGACACGGTAACATGGTTGAAGTCACCTTCAATACTGTGCTTAAGGCAGGAAGCCGCTACCGCAAATTCAATGACCTTCTGAGAATCATAGCCTTTAAGAAAAGCGTAAATAAGACCTCCGCCGAAGGAATCGCCACCGCCTACGCGGTCAACAATGTGAATGGGATAACTTTTGGAGAAGAAGTAATCCTCACCGTCATAGAGCATTGCCGCCCAGTTGTTGTCGGAAGCGGAAATGCTGCCGCGAAGGGTGATAGCTACTTTCTTAAAACCAAAGCGCTTTTTAAGCTCGCTTGCCACCGTCTTGTAGCCCTCGTGGCTCAGCTTGCCTCCGGATATATCCGTATTGTCGGCCTTAATGCCGAATACCTTCTCAGCATCCTCTTCATTGGCAATGCATACGTCCACATAAGGCATGATTTTACCCATGACCTCACCGGCTTTTGCGGAAGACCACAGATTTTTTCTAAAGTTGAGATCGCAGCTCACGGTAATACCCTTTTCTCTTGCCTTCTTGCAGGCTGTCAGGGTAATATCGGCAACCTGGTCGCCAAGTGCGGGAGTGATGCCCGTAAAGTGGAACCAGTCGGCACCTTCGAAAATAGCATCCCAGTCAAAATCGCCGGGCTTTGCTTCGGAAATAGAAGAATACTTTCTGTCGTAAACAACCTTGGAGGGTCTTTGTGAAGCACCCTTTTCCAGATAGTAAATACCTACGCGCTCGCCGCCTCTGACAATTCCCTTAGTGTCAACACCAAACTTGCGAAGATCATTAACAGCAGCCTGTCCGATGGGATTGTCGGGAAGCTTGGTAACAAAAGCGGAGTCCAGGCCGTAATGAGCCAGAGAAACGCTTACATTGGCTTCGCCTCCGCCATATACCACATCAAAGGATGAAGCCTGGGTAAATCTCAAATAACCCGGAGGCGAAAGCCTCAGCATGATTTCTCCGAAACACACAATTCTTGACATTTCATTCTCTCCTTTAAATTTATTTATCGAACCATCGTTAAAGTCTATGGGTTACCACATTATACCTGCAACTCAAATTGCGCTTTTTTGTCAGTTGCCTCTATGGTACAATGGTTGGGGAAGCTTTGTGTTCTTCCCTCTATTAGTATAGATATAGAGTATTTTCTTGATCTATAGGTTATTTGCAATAAAATGTGCGTTTTTTGCTATCGCGGAGGAATTTTATGTTTGAAGCAGCTCCCAATCCGGTGGATGTGGCCTATCATAACAGCCTTGTTGAGCCGCCTGTGGGAAGGCATTTTCACAATGC
>JAFADM010000435.1 GCA_023424865.1 Bacillota bacterium
CAAATTGAGAAAATTGAGTCTGCGCTGCAACGGCAAATTATCCTGCAAAAAAACGGCGTACCCTGTCCCGTTCTCTGGCAATGCGAAGACCGTGTCATTCGCTGGCTTGATGAGAAAACAGCTTATATGATCATGGATTTTCATCCGGGTAAGACAGAGAATAACGATACAATCACCTTGGCGCAAATGCACAGTCTCGGCAGTACCTGCGCTCTTATGCACAGAGCGTTCTCAGAATTGCCGGCGCATTGGGGCCATATCCTACCCGCTTTTGGCGGTTACAGGATGGATTTATTATGGGATAATTTTAACTCCCGGAGGATGAAATGCTCATTAGAAGATCCCGCTGAATATAGGGAAGCCTTGCTGGCACTGGAGCCCATTTTGAAGCAGCTCAACCCAGGTTTTTTTGATAAATTTCCTACAGGCTTTGCCCACGAGGATTTTCAACCCGGAAATATCCTGTTCGCTGCCAGTTGGGTGTCCGCCGTTGTTGATTTTGATCGTAATGGCTTCAGCTATATTTGGCATGATATAGGAAGAGCCATACTGTCTTTTGCATTGGAAGGCAATATCCTGAACGAAAAAAAGATACGCGCTTTTCTTGAAGGCTATTCACAGCATTCAGCGTTGACTATGTCTAATATAGCAGACGCTTTGCGGCTTTCCTGGTGCATCGAAACCCCCTGGTGGATACAGCCGGAATTCTTTGGAGTATGTGACCCAATACCAGAGCGGTTTAAACATGAAATGTTATGGTTGACTGAGCATTGGTTTGAGTTAGATTCTATGTTTTGCTCCTAAAGACTGGACTGGATTTTCGAAAAAATTCATTCATGTCTTTCTTTTGCATCATGGAGCTATTTTATGATGTTATCAGGTTTGTTATTTTTGTTGAGCAGCCATCAGACAAGGTTTCAAACAAAAAATAAGCATCGCTTTCAGAACATGGATTAAAAGGTAAAATGAGTTGTTTTATTCCGTGCTGAAGCTTAAGTATCTCGCTCATAGCTTTGACCTGATGATGAATATCCTTTTTTTCATACCATTCGGTGATATAGGTTGTGAGACGCGCTTCTTTTTTCTCTGAATGAATGGCCATTGCAAAATGGTAGCCTAAGGGCTGCCCGTGCCTCGCCCCTATTTTAGAAAAATCTGAAGCTAGTAGTGTGTCTATGAGCTTACTCGCCTCTTCTTCCGTGGAGGTGAGATTAAATAAATTATCATTAAACCTTCCACTCAGTACAGGAAAGTAATGCTTTCGTTCCATTAAGCAGTGTCGGAACCTTTTCAGCAACTCTCCGCTTTTGTCTTTTTTAGGATCTAATAAAATGAACATATATATCCTCACTTATCGCCATTTGTAAACAGAATCACCCCTCCTGAACCCAGGACGGCAAGGTATTTGCCCGAAGGTGAAAAGCCGGCTCTCAACCACCCGTCAAGGCGTGGGATATCTAAAATGGCAGCATCCTCCAGATAGCCTTTTTTAGCAGCATGAGGAACATAGACATTCTTCATTATAAAGGCCTCTCGCGGCCACCAGGGGGCTATTCTTTCAATCAGCCACCCATCCGGACTGACACGTATTCCGTCTCCTGCATCCAGGCCGTATATGCTGATGGTTTCGTTGCTGGACGGCAGAGTAAAATGCAGGGAGTCTTGGGAAATGCTTTCAAGAGTTTGGTCGGCATCACGGTTTCTCTCCATACGCTCCCCGGTTAAGGGGTTGTTAAGGCTGTAACCACTCGATGAAATCAGCACATAGTGTTCCTTTTTTGTCCATCCTCCGGCAATGACACCGGCAGCTGAAATAACTCTCCTGTTTCCCCAGGGGTTCGGCGGATTTGAGGGGGTAAGCTGTCGTGCTTTTTGTAAAAGCTCATATTCGTGTTCTGTTAACGGTCCTTTATCGCAGGCTTGCCTGCCTTTAGTAAAAAACATTCTACTCTTCTCATCCTATCGTAAGCTGGTATGAAAACAGTATACGCTATAAATGAAGCAGTATATAGTATATAATTTAGACATTGTACAGTATCGGCAGTGGACGATGTTTAATTCAAAAAGCTTCAGCAGGGTAATTATCCCTGCTTTTTATCATTGCGGGTTTATTCGCTTAGTCCCTTTTCTTTAGAAGACAGAGAGTACTTAGCTTTAATTAATCATACGAACAAGACATAGAGTTGTCATCTTTCATGACATATAATTAAAGAATCTATTTCGAATGACTGTGGTGTATTCCTGAAACGTATTTTTTAGGAGTTGAAAATCCAAGGCATAAATCAATTATAAAAGGAGGATATCATTAAATGGCCCAATTGTTTAAAAATGTTGATTGTATTGAGCTTTATGTTACCGATTTGGAGGAAGGCATAAAGTATTACCGGGACAGTATGGGGTTAAGGCTTTTATGGCGCACGGCTGCCTCCGTTGGCCTGGGAATGGATGAGGATATAGCCGAAATTGTACTGCAAACGGAGAGAAAGAAAATGAATGTGGATTTTAAAGTGGATTCGGTTTGCAATTCTGTTGATCGAATTAAAGAAGCAGGCGGAACAGTAATCCATGGACCTTTTGATATACCCATCGGTAAATGCGCAGTTATCCGCGATAAATGGGATAATGAATATGTCATTTTAGACATGACTAAAGGAAGATATGAAACGGATGCCGACGGAAATGTCATAGGCTTGACAAGCGAGAGATAACATTTGTTCAGATGTTTTTATTGACTTTAACGTTACGTCATATAGTAGACTTTTTTCCATGGAAGGAAGTGTGTATATGTTTTTTGTAACAGGAGAATATCGTGCCCAATGCCATTTAATCTCAAGAACTCCTCGAAGAAGTAAGAAAACCATTCATACCACTCAAAAAGCCCATAGCCTCTATCTGCTTAAGTCTGATAAAATGGCTCCGGCTGCCGGTATAAAGCTCGTTACAAGAGATTGGAATGCCTTTTGGATGGTTATTAAGTAGCAATATACTTTGCTTTTTTTCTCTAGTATCGATGCTTAAGTCAAATCTTCAGTCTTGTCTTTCAGTCAGAATTGAACTCGAGCTTATAAACTATAGATGTGATTGTGATCATGAGATAAACTTAAAAGAGTTCCCAGATTACCTGTTGTGATGGTGTGAAAATGAAGTACCAAAATGGAAAAGAGCTCTTCCCCGCCGAATTGCTGGCATTAATCCAGGATTATGTGGAGGGACAGTATGTGTACATCCCCAAAAGGGATGAAAGCAAAGAAAAATGGGGTTCCCAAACGACCTATAGAAGAGAGCTGGATTTAAGAAACAGTCACATCTATACTGATTTTTTAAAGGGCTTTGAGATTAGGATCTTATCAGAAAGATACAGCCTGTCGGAAAAAAGCATACGAAGAATTCTTTTGCTTAAAAGAAAAGGAGCGGAAAAAAGAATGGAGCAAATTAAAGCGCTTCTACCCCGCTGGCGGGTAAGCGGTGATATTCGGCAAATATACAACAGTGCCTGGGCCATTGGCGAAGACTATATCCTTAAGGTTAATACCAATCCGGCCGGGTTGAAGCGGAATATTACAATTATGAGAACCTTGAAGGAGTGCGGCATACCGGTTGCTCAAATTATTGAACCCCTTGACGGCGGTGATTACAGCGAAGACAACGGAAATTATTATTTATTGATGAACAGACTGCCCGGAACCCATATTATAAATATTTACGAAGAAGACTGCACCAACCTTGCCCATAAGACCGGAGAAATTGTGGCGCGGCTGCATCAGGCCTTCCTGCAATGCGAGCAGAAAATAACCTTCTGGAATAACTGCCTCCTTGACGAAATGAAGGGGTGGATAGAACGAACGCTAAGAGAACATAATTTTAAATATTTGTCGGAGGCAGATTTTAACGCTTGCATCAACGAGCTTTCAGCCTGCTATGACAATCTGCCAAGGCAACTCATTCACAGGGATTTTCATTACGGAAACATTCTTTTTCTCAATGGAGAGCTGTCTGGCTATATCGATTTTGACTTAAGCCAAAAAAATGTGAGAATCTTTGATCTGGGCTATTTTTTAACGGGCTTGCTTGCTAATTACAATATGAAAAAAGAAAATGTTAATAAATGGTATTCTGTTGTTTCTTCTTTTATAAAAGGGTATGAAAAAGCAAATCCTCTTTCCCAACTGGAGAAGGACAGTCTCCCCTGCTATATGAAATGTATTGAGGTGCTGTTTACAGCTTATTACCTCAGTATTGAGGATGATGAATCAGCCAGGAATGCGGCAGATTTGTTCTCTTTTACAGCAAAAAATGAAGGGGCGGTTCGTTCTGCCATCAACTCCCCGTAACCCCTTTCTATACTAAACGTATTCAAAGCATGCAATGATTTTATTTAATGCCGGACTTGTTTGCCGGTTACTTTCCGCCGTCGGTAAGACGGGCCAGTTCAACGGCCAGTTGTTCAAGGCTTTTATATTCTTCCAAAATGGTTTTAATTTTTGAGTTTTGTTCCATTATGCTTGCGGCGACCTCCTCAACCGAAGCAGAATTTTCTTCCGTAGCATCGGTAAGAACGGCGGCTTCTCTGTTAATAACAGAGGTGCTGTTTTCAAGTGCCTGAATTTTATGCTCCATTAACCGGGAATGATCAAGTACCCTTTCCGTATTGTCATGGATGTTCTTAAAGATGGCTTCCGTGTTTTTCGCGGCACTTTGGCTTTCTGAAAAGGACTTGGAAACCAAATGAACCTTTTCTGTTACCTTGCCGGCGTTTAATTGAATCTCTGTCAGTATGCTAGAGATTTCCTCCGTAGCATTTTGCGAATTTTCCGCCAGGCGCCGTATTTCTTCAGCAACCACGGCGAAGCCTCTGCCGCTGTCCCCTGCTCTGGCTGCTTCTATGGCTGCATTTAAAGCCAGCATGTTGGTTTGGGTGGCAATGTCCGTTATGGTTTCCAAAATGCCTCCGATATTTACAGAATGCTCATTAAGCTTCACCATGAGCTCAACGGTTTCGTCAATATCGCCGCCAACCTGGTTAATCCGGTCATGTAAGCCGGCAGCTTCCCGATTGCCGTCTCCGGAAATATGGGCAGTGGACTGGGATAGGTTTCGAAGCTCACTGCTGGCCTTGACGATTTCCTTGGTATCCTGGCTGGTTTGATCCAGGGAGGCCTTTATTCCGTTCAGACTTTCTGCCTGAGACTGAATTCCTGAGGCCATTTCGGACGAAACAGTCGTTACTTCTCCGGATATGCGGCCCATTACCGTCATATGGTCATGCACAGAGGTGCTGCAGTCATTTAAGGTTTGTGCTGCTGTTCGGATATTACTGAAAAGCCCCTCCAAAGCCTCTTTGTCCTTCATAAGGTTTTTCCGCTGCTCTTCCAGGGCGTTACGGAGATTCCAGCCCATACGGGTTTGAAAGGCCAGAATAAGTGTGATTAAAACCATATAAAGGTTCATGGAAATGAGGTGCTTGCTCTCAAGTCCGATAAACATAGTATCTTTTAGAGTAAAGAAAAAATAATTGGTGAAAAAAAGGTTTACCGCACCCATAATAACAATGGGACGAAAATCATGATAAAGGGCAATAATGGCAAGGCTGTAATAGAGGAGCATGTAATTGCCAATGTGAGGGTTGGATGAAATGATTAAATACGTAAGAACGGCAAGACCCGCAACAATCAGGTACTTTATCAAGTGCTCTAAAATCCGCTTATAGGTCAGAAAGGTAGCTAATCCTCCGATTGCAGAGCCGGTAATTAGCAGTGACAACAGGGTTGACTGTGGCACTTTGTTAATAAGGTCCACAAGAATACCAAGGCCCAAGGAGATCCAAACCAGTTTTATGATTAATTTATTCCTCTCATAATTCTCATTGCTCTTTGTTGCCGTTACCCTATTTTGATTCATCTTGGGTGCTCCTTTCAAATCCATTACCAGCTTCGTCCATTCCGTTGCCGTATTTCAAGCAGGCCTGGGCTGTCTAAAATCATCAGATTATTTTATACCACCTTTTTGGCTTAAACTATCTTTTGTTTAAAGAGATTAAAAAAGCCAAATCCCCTGCTTTAACTAAATAATGCGGGGGACGGCTTGTAATGCTGCTGTGTACCTTTAAAGTGCTGCCAAAGCAAAACGACCAACTTTAAAGTTGATCGTCTTACCTGCTTCCATTTGTGTAAATGTCACTATGAACGTATACCGTAAGAGAGAGAAACCCTCTCTTAATGGGCATCAAATAGTTGTCCAGCCCCCATCAATGGTTAATAGCTGACCGGTAGTGTAGCTGGAGGCATCGGATGAGAAGTAAATAACGGCTCCATCCAGCTCCCCGTCTCTGCCGGGTCTTCCCATGGGACAGCTTGCCTCAATGACTTTAAGAAAATCATCGTTAGCGAGCACTGCGCCGGTCATTTCGCTTGGAAAATAAGCAGGGCCTATGGCGTTAACAGTGATATTGTATTTGGCCCATTCGTTGGCTAGTGCCTTAGTCAGCATGGCCAAGCCGCCTTTGGTGGTGCAGTAGGCAGTGAGGGGTAAACCACGCATGGCAACTGAGCTGTGGATGGACCCCACGTTGATGATTTTGCCGTAGTTCTTTTCAATCATGATTTTTCCGGCCTCCCGGGCAAAATAGTAAACCCCATTTAAATTCACACTCATCATGGTTTCCCATAATTCGTCGGTCTGGTCTTCAGCCGGGCCATACAGACCGATACCTGCATTGTTTATCAAAATATCAATGGTGCCATAATACTCGTTGATTTTTGCAACAGTAGCTTTAATTTCTTCCGACTTTGAGACATCACACTTCAGCGCGATACACTTCACTCCCAGGCCTTCAACCTCGGCCTTGACAGCATCAAGCTTTTCCACTCTTCTTGCCACAATTGCCAGGTGGGCTCCCTGTTTTGCCAGCGCCTTGGCAAACTGGACACCCAAACCGGAGGATGCTCCTGTAACCACGGCCACTTTTCCTTTTAAACTAAATAAATCCGACATAATCATTCTCCTTTGCTTTTATAGAATTTACCGATTTCGTTAAATAAATAACTCAATTTATGATTCTTTTTGCGCTTACCAGTAGAAATGTACCTGAAAATTGTTAGTCTACTCTAATAATATACCACCTTGCGTTCTAAAAAAGAGAGCAATAATAAAATAAATCGAAAGCTCGGGGGCATCGAACATTCTCCCTTTTTGCCAGATTTGCTTATGCAAATGGCTGCCAATAAAAAAACAGAGCTCCACCGATAGGTAAAAGCTCTGTTTGAAATACCTTAAAAACGGTTAACGATGTCTCCCGGCACCGCCGCCGCGGGTGGAGCCTCCGCCGCCACGGGAACTCCCGCCACCACCGCCACCGCCCCCAAAGGAACGGCCGGAGCCTCCTGAAAAGCCTGAACCGCCGGAGCGGCCCGCACCACCACCGCGGGAAGAACCGCCACCGCCACGGGATGAGCCTCCTCCTCCAGAACCACCGCCAAAGAAGCCTCCCCCGCCGGAACCTCTTCCGGAGCCGCCGCCATGTCCGCCGCCCGGCCTGCTGCCCGGCCTGCTGCCTGGGCCGCCTCCAAAGCCGCCGAAACCGCCCGGGCCATGGTGATCATGATGGTGGTGGTGATGATAACCGCCACCCCACATGCCGCCAAAAGGCCCCGGTCCTCTGCGCCTGTAGCCGCCTCCAAAAAAACCAAAGGGACGTATTATTCTGCGAATGAAAAAGTAGGCTATTAAAAGCAATACCAGAAAGCTCAAAAAGTTGCTGCCGCTTACCTGCTCTCCATTTTCAGGGTTTGAAGTGCTGCCGGTGGGCCGGGGCGCTGCTGTTGCAGCCGTAGGGGCAGGTGAGCTTGTTACGCCCCCTGAAGACGGAGAGCCTAAAGCGGACCAGGTGCCGCCCAACTGCTCCAGAAAAGCCCGGTATACCTTTTGGGAGCCGCTGCTATAATCCCTGGCAGCAAAATCCGGCTCAAGATATTGCTGGAGAATTTCACCGATATGTCCGCTGGTAAGTGTTGTTTCAAGCCCCTTGCCCTGTACGGTCCAATAATCGTCATCACCGATGGACAGGAGGATAAGCAGTCCGTTGTTTTTCTCAGCAGAGCCAATGCCCCAGGCATTAAATAAATCCGCGGCATAATCGGAAATGGTTGTGTCGCCCACAAAGTCCACCGTAACCAGAACGATTTGAGCCCCATCCTTTTCATACAGGGCTTTGCCGTTGGCAAGCATAACCTCTTCCTGTTCCTTATTTATAACGTCTGCAAAATCATTGACATAGAACGCATCGGTGGGATCGGGAAGGGTTGGGGCGGCTGAGGCCGGAATGCTGAAAGGCAATGAAAGAAGCAGTGCTAAAAGTGTCTTGACAAATAGATCTTTTCCTCTGTCTGCCTTTCTTTGCTTATCCCGGGCCTGCCCTCTATTCCATATGGGTTGAGTTAAGTTCATGTAATCACCTCTTGTTTTCCTAAAATAGGCCTGCTGCACCCGCTTACGGGGTTACCGGAGTTTCGCCGCTATTTTGTGAGGTCGGCTGTTCATAACGCTCCAACGGCCGAATAAGGGTTGCGGAACTGATAAGATTTGCCGGAATATTTTTAATTATTGCGTTAAATTCATCTACCTTGCGGTTGTAGCCGCTTCTTTCAATAATGAGAAGATGCGAGTGAATGTTTGTAAGTATTTCATCTCGGTATTCCTTATCCCGAAGGTTTAGGGGAAAGCTTTCCAAATAGGTATAAAGCTCTTCTGTCGAGGTTATTAAGGCCTCTGCTGCCTGAAACTTTTTGCCTGGGGTTTTAACCGCACTGAGGATTTCCTTGTTTTCCAGAACAGCAGTTAATTTGGAATCCGTTTTTTTCAGGTATCGTCCGGCAACTATCGTTAAATTGTAGCTGTTAGTCATAATTTGCTCAAGATCATATTGGATTCCCATTCCGTCGTTATCCTCGCCAATGTAAAAAATAGCTTCCACATCAGCCTTCAGCCGGCTTAGGGATGAATGGGCGCTAAACAGCGTTGAGACAATCAGGGCAATCAGAGTAATAATCCATGCATTTTTACGTTTTTTTAGCCATCTCATGAGCATTACCCTCCCTTTCTGGTTAATTCTATGAAACGATCCCGGCAGTATACTAATCTAGGATGTTGTTCTGCCCTTGTCCTCGTTCTTTATAATTTTATTAAGCACATCCACATCCAGGGAAATACCCATTGCCCGTTGGGAGTGGAGCTCCTCAAGAACCTTTTTAAAGGCGTGGGTTATTGTTCCGGCAATGCTTTCGATTTTTCCCATAGCTGCATGGGTGCTCTCTCCCTTTATAGGCTCCCTGGCAAATTCGTCATAGGTTTTTATGAGCTTTAAGGTGGTTGGCAGGTAATAATCGGTAAATTGCCTTATGTGACGGAGCTTATCCGGATTTTTACGAATAAACGCAAAAATTTCATGGCCAATGGCAACCCATTCTGAGACCCCAGTTCTCATTTCCTCTTTTGGAAGCCCCTTACCCAGCTCCTTAAGCTCGCGAAGTGCTGCAAACCCTTCGTTGAGAGCGTCATCCAGATTACGGTCACCGGTGTTTGCAGGTTCTTCCTGCACCTCCGCTAAAACGATTTTTGCTGGAAAAACGAGGCTGAAAAGGAAATAGGCTGCTGCCGATAAACTGATTGTCACAATAAAGTCCAGCCACCGGTACATGGGGAGAAAAACCGTGCATAAAACCCAAACACCGCCTATGGCATAGACTGGGATAGCCGAAGGCACTTTTATCTGTTTTAAGTTTATCCCATTCAATGAGTCCACTCCTTTACGATTTACTTCAGGAAGTACTTAGGCGTTATACATAGGCCAATTTTCCTATCTTTCTCATTTTATAATGTATTTTATCCAGCGGCAAGAGTTGAGCCATCCTGTGAAGGGTTTTTTAAGGCTCATAGGCTTATATATCCGATATTTCCCGATTCTCCAGATTGCGTATAAGCACCCTTGCCGCCGGGGACAGAAAATCATTTCTGAGCCAGGCGGCCCCAATGTGTCTGACAGGGATTTTCTCTATGGGTTTGATTTCATACAACGCACCGCTTTCAAGGTCATCTTCCACAAAATTTCGAATGACGCATGCTATACCAAAATCAAACTTGGCAAAATGAATAAGCAGGTCCATATTACCCAGCTCGAAGGCAGGCGCCGCCGTACAGTTATTGTTCTTAAAATACTCGTCAATAAATGTCCTGGAATTGCTTTGCCGCTCTAAAAGCAAAAGAGGATGCTTAACAATAACATTCAGGGATTGGTGCGTCACAGCCAGATGCCTGTATTTATAGCCGGTCACAAAGCAGTCCTGAACCGGCATGATGGTGTGAAAATGAATCTGTTCGTCCTCATAGGGCAGATTAATGATTCCAAAATCAATTTTTCCTGCCTTGATAAGGTTGATAATCCCGGGCGTAGTGGGACAGACTACATGTATTTTAATGGAGGGATACAATACATTAAACATTTTAAGGTATGGAATAAGATAATGCTTGCAAAGGGTATCGCTGACGCCGATTTTTACATCGCCTGTCAGCAGGTTTTTCATATCCCCCAGCTTTTTTTCTCCCAAAGCGAGAGCGTTGAAGGCCTGCTCCACATATTGGTACAATACTTCTCCCTCCGGAGTAAGACCAACGCCTTTGGAGGTTCTGAAAAACAAACGGCAGTTTAAGCCGTCCTCAAGCTGTTTAATGGCACGGCTGACGGCAGGCTGGGTGATGTAAAGGTATTCGGAAGCTTTTGAAATACTGCCGTGCTGAGCTGTATGGTAAAAGGCTTTATAAAGTTCTAATTGCATTGCTATGCCTCACGCTTATATCAATCATAATGAATATGCATTTCACTTATATCACAACTCTTATTATAATCATAATGTAATCAAAATCAAGGAAACAATAAAAACTTAAGGAGGTTTTTATTATGAAAACAAAAATAGGTATTAATGGATTTGGACGTATAGGACGTCATGTCTTTAAGGTGATTACGGACAAGTACTCCGACAGGCTGGAAATTGTGGCGGTAAACGATCTGACTAATGCATCCACCCTGGCGCATCTCCTCAAATATGATTCGTTATACGGTAAATTCAATGGCCAAGTGGAGGCAGCGGAAGGTGCTCTGGTGGTTAATGGCAATACGGTTCGGATTCTTTCCGAACGGGATCCCGGGAATATAAACTGGGAAGCTCTGGGAGTGGAAATTGTGCTTGAATGCACAGGCCTGTTTACAAAAAGAGAAAAGGCCGAAACCCATATTACCAAGGGCGGTGCCCGGAAGGTGATTATCTCCGCCCCTGCAACGGGCGAGGATATTACCCTTGTTTTAGGCGTTAATGAGAAGCAGTATGATCCTAAGAAGCATCACGTTCTTTCCAATGCATCCTGCACCACCAATTGCCTTGCTCCTGTGGCCAAGGTTCTTCATGAGCAGTTTACAATTAAAAAGGGACTTATGACAACGGTTCATTCCTATACCAATGATCAGAATATTCTGGATCTGCCCCATGGTGATTTGAGACGGGCCAGAGCGGCTGCCCTGTCCATTATCCCCACAAAAACTGGTGCGGCCAAAGCCATCAGTCTTGTTTTACCCGAGCTTTCGGGCAAGCTCAACGGATTTTCCCTGAGGGTTCCTACCCCTACCGTTTCCATTGTGGATTTGGTGGCTGAAACGGAAAAGCCTGTGACAAAGGAGGAGGTTAACAACGCCTTAAAGACCGCCTCTGAAACCTATCTCAAAGGTTATCTGGCTTATTCCGAGGAACCGCTGGTTTCCGCGGACTATAAGGGTGATCCCGCCTCCTCCATTGTTGATGCTCTTTCAACCATGGTTATTGAGGACACTATGGTTAAGGTGCTTGCCTGGTACGATAACGAGTGGGGCTATTCCAACCGCTGCGCCGATTTGGCTGCCTATGTGGCTGAAAGGCTTTAACTCTGGCTTTTACTTTAATTTTACCGTATTTTAAACGCTTTTTCCAATTGCTTTATACAGTGCCACAAGGGTACCTCTGCAGTACCTCCGCCGCCTCCTTCAGGGGGCGGTTTTTTCTGTCTGTTCCGCTCTTAAAAGGGGAAACAGCACACAATCCTTTATATTCTCACTGCTTGTCAGCATCTGCACCAGCCGCTCGATTCCCATGCCCCACCCGGAAACGGGAGGCATTCCATATTCCATAGCTGTAAGATAATCCTCGTCCTGCACCATCGCCTCCCCATCGCCTTTTGCGTGATATTGAGCCTGCTGCTCCAGACGCTTTCGTTGTTCTATGGGATTTGTCAGCTCCGAATAGGCATTGATGATCTCAGCACCGTTTATAACAAGCTGAAACCGATCCGTTATTTCAGGGTTTTCATCATTCGCTCTGGCCAGAGGCGACAATTTGATAGGATGGGCGGTAAGAAAAACAGGTGTGGTAATTCCGGGACGGCTTACCCTCTTATACAAAAGGTCAATAAGATTTCCGGGGCTCAGGCTTTCCGGATTATCATGCCCCAGGACAAAGCCCTTTTCTCGAATTGCGGCAAGCAGGGCTCCGCTTTCCTTCAGCTTATCAATGTCCAGCCCCGTATCCTTGAGAAGCAGCTCCCTAAAGGTTACCACAGGCCAATCCTGGGCAAAATCTATTTCCTGGCCTCCGAAGGTTAATACCGTAGTACCCATAACCTCCTTCAGGGCATGGAGAACCATTTTTCTTGTGAAATCCATATTATCCTTGTAATTCCAGAATGCGGCATAGCATTCCAGCATGGTAAAGTCCTGCAAGTGGGTTTGACTGATGCCTTCGTTCCGAAAACACCGGGCAAATTCAAAAACCTTTGTGAAGCCCCCCACAATGAGCCTTTTTAAATAGGTCTCGGGTGCTATTCTCAAATAGACCTCCCTGTTCAAAGCTTCATGATGAGCTATGAACGGCCTGGCAAGAGCACCGGAGGGCTTTGGCTGGAGCACGGGTGTTTCAGCTTCCACAAATCCCTCATCCTCAAGAAATCTCCGAAGGGCCTTAATCATTGCGGACTTAAACAAGAAGCGCTCCCGCGTTTGGGAGGACATGATTAGATCCAGATACCTTTGACGGTAGCAGCTCTCGATATCGCTTAAACCGTGCCACTTTTCAGGCAATACCTTGAGGCACTTTCCAAGAGGGAGAAACGCTTCAATCCTTAAGGTCTTTTCACCTGTTTTTGTAGTAAAAAGGGTTCCCTCCGCCCCAATAAAGTCACCAATGTCAAACAAGGCATGAAAGAATTCATACTTTTCCTTCCCTAGCACATCCTCCTTAAGGGCCAATTGAAAACGGGCGTTGATATTGCTGACAGCAATAAAGGTGAGCTTGCCCAGCTTGCGCCACGCCACAATTCTCCCTGCCACACGCACACCGGAAACAGCGTCCTCCAGAAGCCTGGCCTCATCAAGGTTATGGGTGATTTCAAACCTTTCCGGATAAGGGTTTGTCAGCTGAGAAAGGGTTGTCAGTCTTTCTCTTCGAACCTGCTCTTGTTCTGAGCTCATAAATTTCATTCCTTTCCTTATTTTAAAATGATACAAAAAGAGAGCCGTCAAGCTCTCTTTTTTGGCCGGATTCGCTTGCGCGAAGGGCATACGCAAAAAAGAGCCATGAGGGTGTTTGCACCCACATGGCTCTTTACAGATTAACCACCACAGGCACAAACGCGAATAGCGCTCATGCCTATGGAAAAATTCCTAGACTTGAACGCTGTGCCTGTTACGTTTAAACTGAGCGGTTACACAATAACGCATGATACGACTCCCTGCTTTATTTGTACCATCTTAGCACGGCCAGCGTTCAAGTTCAAGTCATGGTTGACATTTTATCAAGGCAAACGCATAGAAATTACAGACCTTTAAGAAAAAGCGCGTTTGCCTTGAACATTTTGTCAGCTTTTTCTTGATAGTATGGAAAAGCCGAAAGGCTTAAGCTCAACCTTGCCGTTTTCAGGCTTCTCACCTTCCAGACGGGTATATTCCCTTGAGTCCAGAGGTACGGTTTTAACCTCATTGGTAAAATTCATGACAAAAACGTAATCCTTTTCGCCGTCTGTTCGGCTCATAACGCTGATGCCCTCCTGAACCGGAACCTCCAGAATGGACTTGATTTCCGTCTCTTTAACCACACCGGCGTAGAAATCCTTAAGGAATGTCCCATCGGAACGGAAGGCAATATAATAGGCCTTGCCCTTGCCATAGCTGTTAACTGTCACCGCGGGACGACCGGCATAAAAATCCTCCTCATAGGAAGCCAGAACCTTTGCGGTTTGGGCGTGGGAAAGCTCGCAAAGCTCAACGGCCCTGTAGCTGCCGGTAAGGCCCAGGCTGTTTCCGGAAGTAAAGCTTACGGCATTGGACTCATGATCGTAAAGGGGATCGATTTCTTCAGCCCAGATGCCCATTACCTCCTTTAAAGGGCCAGGGAAGCCGCCTAAATGGCAGAGATCATTCTCATCCACATTGCCGGTTAGATAAGTGCCTACGAAAGTGCCCCCTTCTTTTACAAATGCACTGATTTTCCCGGCGATATCGGTCCGTGTCATGTAAAGCATGGGAGCGACGACCAGCTTGTAGCCGGAAAGATCGCCTTCCATATCAAGGACGTCCACAGGAATTCCTGCGCTTCTAAGCGCCTGATAGTGGGCATTGCAGGTTGCGGGATAGCCCCTTTCACCCTGTTTGAGGTACTGCATGTCGTCAATAGCCCAGCGGTTTTCCCAGTCATAGATAATAGCTGCGGAGGCATCTACACCGGAACCGATAATGGGATCCAGTTTTGCCAGAATGGCACCCAGCTCGCTTACTTCCTTGAAAACCCTGTTATGCTCGTGGCCGCAGTGATCCACCACCGCACCGTGGAATTTTTCCGAGGATCCCCGGCTCTTGCGCCATTGGAAGTATTGAACGGTGTCCGAACCGTGCGCCACAGCCTGGAGAGAGGAAAGAATATGCATGCCGGGCTTTTTCAGCTTGCCCACCTTCTGCCAGTTGGTAGCACTGGGTGTGCTTTCCATAAGCATGAAGGGCTTGCCGTTTTTAAGGCCCCGGTTGAGGTCGTGAAGAAAGGCAATATCATCGGCCAGATCCCAATCCTTCTTTTCTCCGTGCCACAGAGGGTAGCTGTCCCAGGAAACCACATCCAGGGAAGGTGACATTTTAAAGTAATTCAAGCCAGGATAAGTGCCCATCATATTGGTGGTTGCGGGAACGTTGGGGGTTATGGCTCTGAGGGGTTCCAGCTCATGCTTCATAAAATCCAGGGTTTGATAAGTTACAAAACGTTTCCAGTCCAGGTTCAGGCCATGAACAGAGCGTTCCCCACGGGGGGACGGGGATTCAAGCTGGCTCCAATCGGTGTAGATATGGCTCCAGAAGGTAGTCCACCAGGCCTTGTTAAGCTTATCCAAATCATTGTCATATTTTTTCTTAAGCCATTCACGGAAGGCGTCCTGACAAAGATCACAGTGGCATTCGCCGCCGTACTCATTGGACAGATGCCACACTAGAAGTGCAGGATGATCCTTATAGCGCTCAGCAAGCTTGGTGTTCATGATCTTTACCTTTTCCCGGTAAACCGGTGAGGTAAAGCAATGGTTGTGCCTTGCCCCATGAAGGTTACGGTGCCGGGAGGAATCCACCCTAAGCACCTCGGTGTATTTCTGTGACATCCAGGCAGGACGGGCCCCGCTGGGAGTTGCCAGGACGGCATAAGCGTTATTGGCTGCGAGCTTGTCCATAATCTCGTCCAGCCAGTCGAAGGTGAAGCGGCCTTCCTCCGGTTCCAGTGCCGTCCACGAAAAAATACCCACCGACATGGTATTGCAGCCGGCAAGCTTCATAAGGCGCATATCCTCGTCCCAGATTTCCTTCATATGCTTCCACTGATCCGGATTGTAGTCGCCTCCGTGAAGAAAATGAGGAAACTTAGGATTGATAGGTCCATAGGTTTTCATTTTGACATCCCCTCGCTACGTATTTAATATTCCTATTATTGTGGCGGGCAAAAGTATTACAATTTTGATATTGGTATGTAAG
>JAFADM010000454.1 GCA_023424865.1 Bacillota bacterium
AATATCCTTAAGGTTTTAAATGGTGAAAACGTGGGTACATTCGTAGCGAGGGAGGTATAATCATGGCAGTTCTCAATTACAATGAATTCAAATCAAAGATGGACAAGACCATCAATTTCCTCAAGGATGATCTTGCGTCGATTCGCGCAGGAAGGGCTAATCCTCACCTTTTGGATAAGCTGACGGTTAATTACTACAACACGCCGACACTTATAAGCCAGCTTGCCAACATTGCCGTTCCGGAAGCTCGGCAGATCACGATTTCGCCCTGGGATCCCAAGGTACTGAATGACATTGTGAAGGCCATTCAAATGTCGGATCTGGGCCTTAATCCCAACAATGACGGTAAGGTAATCCGCCTGGTTTTCCCGCCCCTTACTCAAGAACGAAGAGTTGAGCTGACAAAGGAAGCAAAGAAGCTGGGGGAAAGGGATAAGGTTGCAATCCGCCAGATCCGCCGGGATGCTATTGAAAGCTTTAAAAAGCAGGAAAAAGCCAAGGAAATTACTGAGGACGATTTGAAGACAGCAGAAAAAGACGTCCAGAAGATTACAGACGATTACATTGATAAAATTGATAAAATTGTTGAAGGTAAGGTTGCCGAGATAATGGAAATTTAATCGGCAAAAAGGCGGGGAGAGCATGTGCGGAAGATTTTATTGCCTGGAAGAGGATATTGATGAGTATCGTCTTGTGGTCAATGACATAGAAAAACAGCTGCTTAGCAAATCCGGTGATTTTTTTCCCGGAGATTACGCACCTGTTATAACACCGGCAGGGCTTGGTAAGGATAAGCCGGCAGACACACATGTGCTACCCGTAGACAACCTGCTTAATCAAACGGACTTAAATGAGGTCGGGAGAAATTCTCCCGACTTTGTTATACATGCCGTACGATGGGGTTTCCCCACTGCAAACGGTAAGCTGGTTTTTAACGCAAGATCCGAAACAATAGCCTCTAAGCCTATGTTTTCAGTGCCGTTCTCAACACGCCGGTGCCTGATAAGAGTGCGTGGCTTTTATGAATGGTCCCAGCCTTTAGATGGAAAGAAGAAGCTTAAGTATACCATAGCTGCCATAAATGAAGATTATCTTTTTTTGGCAGGTGTTTACTGGTTTTTTAAGAATATAGACGGAGTAAATATACCATATTTTACCATTCTAACAACACAGGCAGGAGAGAAACTAAACGAAATTCATGATCGTATGCCAGTGATTGTAGAACCTGATTTGCAAAAAATCTGGCTTTATGACCATAAAAACAATAAGATGCTAACTAAAATTATGAATAACAATGCTACGGATTATTTAAGTGTGAACCTGGCAAAGAGCTAAAAAGCCCGGTTTCATTATTTTAGAATTAAAAATGAAAGATTTAAGACTGATTAAGAAGCACCAGCAGCATTAGCAGGAATGACATAATCAGCAGTGTCCAGGTTGCAGTTCATATCATGTACACTTATAAATTTAGTAGAGGCTGTGAAATGAATACTAAAGCAGAGTAACAGATGCATCTTTATTACAAGCTTGTGAATCTAGTGTAGTTGTATGAGAATAATACTATTATTACAATAGAGTTTTATATCAATAGTGAAACAAGAACAATAAACTATAACCATAGAAAAGTAAGTGCTATAGCTGAGGAAAAGCTAATGAGGATGGAGTTATGGAGTTATGGAGTTAAGGGTGTAAATATTCTAGTAGGGATATTCTAAATTATAAGATATTTAGCCAATAAGTAAGCCCGTAAAGCATTCTAATGATAATCCCAAGAAGATTTTTTAACTCTATGGAAAAGCACCCGGATGGACCTTTGATAATACAAGCCGATAGAGCTTTTCATATTAGTAGACTTTTACCTCCACTACATTATACAAAATTTTTATTTTGTATAATGTGCGTTTGAAAGACAAGAAATCTATCACCCAATACCAGTTACTGTTTTTCATTTACTGTTTCCTTCAATAGCGTCTTTTTATGTCTTTTTATATTGTAAATTTCTAATCAAATTCTCCTGCACTCTTTCTCAAAGCTTTTACTAATTCCTATACAACACCTAAGCTTAATAAAAACAGCTTAGATTCAGCTTTTATTTTCCCGATATTTGTTATATAAAATTCTTTTATACTATAATCTTTATGTATAGATAAGTTTATTTGAAAGTTACCATCTGCTCCTACTTAAGATTAAACCTGGAGGAACTTTTTGATATGGAGACAAAGAAAAATAACTATGATGATCTTCCTGATATTGCTATTGAATATCTTAATTATATGCTCACAATTAAGGGTAAATCCCCCCGCACGCTCCATGAATACCATTATGATCTGCGAACCTTTTTCCGTTACTTGAAGCTCAGTAAAAACAAAATCAACTCAAACACTCCCTTTGACGAAATCAAGGTTATGGATTTAACCCTGGATGACATTAAACAAATTGATATTACAGACCTTTACAGCTATATGGCCTATGCCAGCCGGGAGCTTAAAAATAATTCAGTCACCCGCGCTCGCAAGGTTGCCTCTGTTAAATCCTTTTATAAATACCTCCACACCAAGCTAAAGATCATTGATGCCAATCCGGCCGCCGAGCTGGAATCACCAAAAGTTGTTAAACGCTTGCCCAAATATCTGAATGTTGATGAAAGCCTTTCCCTGCTCAACAGCGTTGAAGGAAAAAATGCTACCCGTGATTATGCCATTCTGGTACTGTTTCTAAATTGCGGTATGCGTTTATCCGAGCTGGTCGGAATCAATTTAAACAATATTAAGGGCGACGTTCTTACCGTAATCGGCAAAGGCAACAAGGAGCGTACTGTATACTTAAACGATGCATGTATCGCCGCACTGGACGCCTATCGCCAAATCCGCCCTATCGAAGGAGTTAAGGATAAAAAAGCGCTGTTCCTTAGTGAACGCAAGCAGCGCATAAGTCCCAAAACCGTACAATATCTGGTAAAAAAATACATCGGCTCTGCCGGCCTGGACCCGGACAAATATTCCACTCACAAGCTGCGCCACACGGCAGCAACACTGATGT
>JAFADM010000477.1 GCA_023424865.1 Bacillota bacterium
CGCTTATGTGCCGGGGATAGCCACGCTTTTTTGTTATATAAAAGGTATTGTCCTTTTGATCCATACCAGCGGCGGGGTGTCTATCCCCGCCGTTTTGTTTGACCGTTAGAATAAGTCATCCTCAAAACAGGTGGGAGAAAAACTCTCACCCTCAGCCAAAGCCTAGGGCATTTGACTGGGATGAAAAGGAAAGGAAGCCGGTGCTTCCTAACAATTTGGAGGAGTATGGATGAAAACGCATTTGCCGGAATATATGCTCGCTGCCTTTGAGGGGCAGGGCATTGACACCTCCCAGCTAGTTTATGGAATTCACACCGATTTAACCCTGGATAGCGACAATGCGGATGTGTATACCGCCGTCAGTAAGGAAAATCTCTATATCCTTTATGGCCGTGAGAAGGTTGTTAAAACCACGGGAGCACGGAGGATTGTGGCCGTGTATGAGGCTATCGGTCTTACGAAGCACCCTTTGCCCGATCTTGGAGAGCTGAGTGTGGAGCGGCTTTTGTCCACAGGCCGTCTTTTAAGTGAAAAAGAAGGGGAGCTTGGGCTTGTGCTTCTTTTTTCCATAGGCTTTCTGGGGGATATTGAACGGATGATGAAGGTTATTAAGAACATCCGTGAAGGCGCAGATCCTCTTTTGGATGTCACGGTGGATTATGAGCTCTTCTGTCCCAAATGCGGGAGCCGGTATCCGGAGCCTGAAAGAAAGCTATGTCCCAAATGTATGGACAAAAAATCCATTACCCGGCGTCTCTTGGGTTTTTTCGGCTTGTACCGGAAAAAGGTTATTGTGATTTTTCTCACAATGCTGGTGGGTTCGGTTTTTTCAATTTTCTCACCTCTGGTGGGTACCAAGCTTCTGTTTGATGACGTTCTTACCGAGGGCGGGAGGTATTATGGGGCTCTCCTTGCAGCGGTTGCTCTTATCTTTGCCGTCAGAGCGGCAGGGGTAGGCCTTAATATTCTTTATTCCTATGTGCTTGCAAAAACGGTTCCATGGATTGTGCAGGATTTGAAGCTTAAAATCTTTGAGGCCATGCAGCGGCTTTCGGTAGGCTTTTATACCTCCAAGCGCACAGGCTCGCTTATGAACCGGGTTAATCAGGATGCCACCAATATCTACTGGTTTTTTGTGGACGGCCTGCCTTATGTCGTTGTGAATTTATTTACCTTTACGGGAGTCATCGTCTTAATGTGCCTATTAAACCTCAGGCTGGCGATGGTCTGCATCATCATTCTCCCGCTGTCTGTCGGTCTTTTCAGGATACTTTGGCGGATATTCAGGCGGTACCATCATAAATTTTGGGTTTACAGTTCACAGCTTAACTCCATGGTCAGCGATTCGGTTAACGGCCAGCGCGTTATAAAAGCATCCGCCAGGGAAGACGATGAAGCCCTCCGTTTTTCGGAGGTAGGCGGAAAGCAGGCCGATGTGGATATTCGTTCCATGAACACAGGCTATACGGCCTTTCCCCTTATCTACCTGTTTATGTTTTTAGGCCAGGTAATTGTAACTGCCATAGGCGGGCGCATGGTTCTGGAGGGAGAAATTACAATAGGAACACTGCTGACCTTTATCGCATACCTTTCCATGCTATACGGCCCCCTGGAGTTTATGTCCTGGGTATCCAACTGGTGGGCCCGTTGTGTGGACTCGGCCCAGAGGGTTTTTGAAATTATTGATGCCAAGCCCGATATTGCCGAGCCTGAAAGGCCAGTCAAATTGGATCGGATTCGGGGAGACATTGAGCTTCGAAATGTCAAATTTGAATATGACCCGGCCACACCCGTACTGAAAGGCCTTAATTTATCCGTTAAAGCCGGAAAAATGCTGGGGCTTGTGGGGAAAACCGGCGCAGGAAAATCCACCCTGGCCAACCTTATAGCCCGGCTTTACGATGTCACGGAGGGCTCGGTCACCATCGACGGCGTGAATGTCAAGCAGCTTCCCCTAAGCCAGCTCAGACAGAGCATCGGGATTGTGTCCCAGGATATCTACCTTTTTATCGGCACCATAGCGGACAATATCCGCTATGCCCGGCCCCAGGCCACGATGGAGGATGTTATACGGGCTGCCAAGGCGGCTTCCGCCCATGATTTCATCATGCTTCTTCCCGATGCCTACGAAACAAAGGTGGGTGCGGGAGGACAGGATTTATCCGGCGGAGAAAAGCAGCGTCTTTCCATTGCCCGAACCATTTTGCAGGATCCGGATATTTTAATTCTGGATGAGGCCACAGCCGCAATGGATACGGAGACGGAAGCCAATATCCAGAAGGCCCTGGCAAGCCTGCAAAGAGGAAGAACAACCATCGCCATCGCCCATCGCCTCTCGACGCTTCGGGACGCCGACAGCCTGGCTGTCATTAACAACGGGGTGGTGGTGGAAAGCGGTACCCATAAGGATCTCATGCAGAAAAAAGGGGAGTACCACAAGCTTTACACCATACAGCAGGAAGGCCTTAAGGTTATTAATATGGAGATGTAAAGCGTAAATAAAACCTATAAAAAGAGATGAATTCAGGAGGGATTTTCATTGGAAACAGCAGCACAAACAACGGCTATGAGTTTGACAGACGCCATCGACATCGGCATGCTGGACCTTAAAAATGCCGAATTCTACACCACACCCGGCGGGTTTACAGGATTAAAGTACTGCGGTAAGGAATACAGCCGCATAACGCTTCGCCGGGCGCTTCCCATCGGACATCCTGAGGAATATCTATCGGTAGCCGATAAGGACAATAAGGAAATCGGTATGATACGTTCACTTTCCGACTTAAGCGAAAAGCAGCGCACCCTTGTTCTTTCAGAGCTGGAAAACCGATACTACTGTCCTGCCGTTTACGAGGTCAAGTCCGTAAAGGATAAATTGGGTTATGTGTACATTGAGCTGGTTATTGGCCG
>JAFADM010000080.1 GCA_023424865.1 Bacillota bacterium
TCAATGAATTCCGCCTGCTCCAGATGTTCAATCTTGTCCATGGCCGAACCAATCATTCCAAGCACATGGGCCGAATCATTGATGGCCTCAACTCCCCCGAACATGAAGAAGGTAAACATGGCCAAAAGAAGAAATTCGGGGATGGCTGCCGAGCCTGCCAGAGTGAATTGGGCCGCAATGAGAACAATGACTACGGAAGCCAGCTTCAGCGCGAACAGGTGCAGGACGTTCCAGGGGACATAGGCCTTTTCAATGGCAATATTAATGCGCCTGCTTTCAATGCAGGCCTCCCGGAAGGCTTTTATTGCCGCTCCCTCCTGACCGTAGGACTTCACAATGGGAAGGCCCCGGCTGAACTCGATGATGGCCCCGGACAGGGCTTCTCCCGCCCGCCGGTTAACAGGGGAGCTTTTAACGCTCTGGCGGTTGATGCCCTGGAGGGCAAGATAGGAAAGAAAAACACCTGCCACTGCCGTCAGCGCGGCCTGCCAGCTTACCGTACAAAGGAAGATAACAATGGCCGCCAAATTAATATAGCCGTTGACAAAGGTATCAATCATTTTCATGCCGTTTATTTCTATCTGTGTAAATTCGCTGGTGAGGTCAGCCAGGATTTCCCCTGTGGAATTCTTTTCAAAATAGCCTAAAGAAACTCGCTTGAGCATGTCGCCAATTCGTATTCTCTCCTTTGCGGCCATTTCGGTGCCGATACTGTCCTGAAGGCGCGCCCTTATGTAGGAAAGGATAAAACGAAGGAGAACGGCTGCTCCGATAAGAAGAAGGGCTTGCCACACAATAGTGTGGGAAAGCGCGGCTTCTCCGCGCATATCCTCAAGCACCCTGCCCAAAGCCCAGGCGGCGGTGATGGTGGGAAGGGCGGTGCACCAGGTGGCGAGAAAGGAGCATAATACGCCCCAGTACAGGCGCTTTTTATAAGGCCCAATCCATTTGATAATTCGCTTTACGGTTTTAAACATTAACGGCTTCCTCCTTTGCCTTGCCGCCCACGGCCCATTTTCGTGCGCCCTTATGGGCCTCCCAGAGCCTTTGATAGAGCGGGCAGCTTTCTAAAAGCTCCTCTTGGGTTCCCCTTGCGGCAATCCTTCCCTTATCCAGAACCACAATCTGATGGGCCTTTTTAATGGTGGAAAGGCGGTGAGCTATAACCAGGAGGGTTTTGCCCCTGGAAAGGGCCATGATGGACTGCTGGAGCTTATCCTCGTTTTCCGGATCGGTAAAGGCCGTGGCTTCGTCCAGTACAATAACCGGCGCGTTTTTGAGGATAGCCCTCGCAATGGCGATGCGCTGCTTTTCCCCTCCTGAGAGGTGCTTCCCCGCTTCACCCGCCGGGGTGTCCCAGCCTTTCTCCAGGGTGGTGATAAAGGGCTCGCACCGGGCCAGTCGTCCTGCCGTGTACACCTCTTCATCCGTCGCCTCGGGCCTGCCCATACGAATGTTTTCCTTTAGGGAGCAGTTAAATAAAAAATTATCCTGAGTCACAAAGCTTACCAGCTTTGAAAGCTCCGCAAGGGGAAGCTCCCGTATGTCCACGCCGCCTATCCTGATGGCTCCGCCGCTAACATCCCAGAACCGGGCGATGAGCTTTGCCACGGTGGATTTGCCCCCGCCCGACGGCCCCACCAGGGCTGTTACCTTGTTTTGAGGGATGGTCAGATCCATTTCGTGAAGCACCGTATCCTCGGCTTTTCCCGAATAGGAAAAGGAGACGGACTGGAGGGTGATATCGAAGTTTGCCGGGCGTTTTTCGCCCCTGCCTTCGGGAAGCTCGGGAATTTCAAGGAGCTCGTTGGCCGAAAGAATAGCGTATTCAATGGATTTTCCCAAATTGATAAAGGCTGTGAACTTAATAAGGGGAGCCACCAGCCCAAGGGCCAGAATGCAGCACATGGTAAGCTCCGAGGCGTCCAGGCTTCCTCCAAGATAAAGGGCGAGGCCCACGGGCACCGTGGCGAGCAGGGTGCTGGGTAAAACCGCTCCGATAAGGGTAAGGGTCTTCCAACTGCTGTGAAACCAGGCCAGGGTAAAATCCCTGAAGGCATTGACAGCCCCGGCGAATTTTTCATAGGAGGCGGCCGTCCGATTAAAGGTCTTTACTACCTCAATGCCCTCAATATATTCCACGATAATGCTGTTGACATGATCGTTGGCCTTCATGTAGGCCGCGTATTTTTCATTGAAGGTTTTCATGGAAAAAAGCATGGGAAGCATGGCAACCGGAAGTGTCGCCAGTACCGCAAGGGCCATGCGCCAGTCGATGCCGATAATGTAAATAAACATGGAAAGAGGGAGAAGCAGGCTTGAGCCCAGCTCCGGAATGAGATGGGCCAGGGGGAGCTCAATGGTGCCCACCTTATCCAGCACAATATCCTTGATTTGGCCTGCCGTGCGTCCGGTTATCTCACCGAGAGGAGATTTAATGAGCCTGTCGGCTATTTTAAGGCGGATGGCCCCTAAAATAGTATAGGCCGAAATATGGGCAAAGCTGGTGGAGATACCGTAGCAAATAAGCTGAAGGGCATAGCCGCCAAGGCAGACGCCGCACCACATAAGGAGTGAGGGGGCTGAAAGCTCCTGGTAAATGGCCAGCCTAAGAAGAGCAAAAACGCCGAAATAGGGGATAATCCCTCCAATGACGTTTCCAATGGCAAAAAGGACGGCTAAAACCATCTTTCCCTTGCAAATGGAGGCATAGGAGAGCAGGGTTTTCAGCCAGCTTGTTTGTTTCACAAAAACCGTTCCTTTCAAAAGTGGATTAACCGGAGTCCCGATTAATCCAAAGTTTATCAAGTTTCAGGCAACGGTTCTTCTCCATACGGTCATTTCTTGTCCAATCCGACAGACTTTTTTCGATAGGCAAGAGGCGGCAAACCCATGATTTCTTTAAAGGCGGTGGAAAACTTGCCCGGACTGTCGTAGCCCGAATAGGACGCAATATCCATAACGCTCATGTCTTTTCTTTCCCTGAGAAGCCTGGCCGACTGATGGATCCGGTAGGTGCGCATGTAGGAAAAAATGGAGTCGCCGTAGACGTTTTTAAAGCACTTTTTCATTGCTGTCATGGGAAAATCAAAGCGCCGGGAAAGCTCCTCAAGGGTATAATGATTGTCAAGACGGCTTAACATGAAGTGATGAAGGGCCTTTGCCTTTTCCACATGGCTTTTATAAAAATAGGGGCGCTCGTCCCCGCCCGCTGGAAGCTCAAGGGCGTCAAGGTAGAGGAGCAGCTCCAGAACCTTAACCCTGAAATAGGCTAAACGAATATGGCCGGGAACCGTGTACAGCTCCGAAAAGATACGCTCCAGCCCGGATTCGTTGTGCATGATAAAAATGGGCTTTCCGTTCAGGTACTTTCTTTTGAGGGCGTAAAGATCCACAGGAAATTCATAAACCAGCCGTGACAGGGATTGAACCGCCTCCTCCAAAACAAAGGACAGGCATATGCCGTGATAATGCCGAAGGGGAAATTCCACATGGCTGTTGCCGGTATTGCCCGTGTCAAAGGTAAAATCCCCGGCTCCCAGATAAAGATAGGCTCCGCCGGTAACCTCCTGCTCCAGCCGGCCCTCCCGGCAGTGATTGACATTGAACATAGCCACCTCCGCCTGGAAGCGGGACTCGCAGCTATCCATGTGAAAATCGTTGTACATGAGGCGAATGCCGGGAAA
>JAFADM010000521.1 GCA_023424865.1 Bacillota bacterium
TGCCTTGACATAATACCTCCAAGAAAGGTCATTGCTTCTTTCCTAATCTTATATATATTACCCTGCCTAATGTCATTCTACCTATAATTTTAACATTAGTTTCTATTTATTTGCAAATTGGGAAATTCGGATAAATCGCTTGCAGAAAGGTTATTACTTGTCCTCTTTCCAATTGTCTCATAATCCATAGCACTCCCTCGGTCATTCCTTCCACTGATATAACCGGCTCAATGCCTCTATAGGGTTGACTTCTGTCGATGCATGCCTTTATGATGGAATAAGCTAAACCGGCCTTTTCACCTGCATCGGAGGCGGAGACCAGAGTATAAACCAACTGGAGAAGGGCCGTGGATAAGAGCATGAACAGAGTCATAAACACCAGCACAAGCAAAAAGGAAGAACCCGTGTTGTTCTTCACCATTAAGCCAGCCAAACGACGCATTTTAGATAAACACCTCCCTCTACCTCAATTGGACTTTTAGCACATCAGAAGTATTTTTAAGCTTTATGCACGCTATGGCCTGCAGTCAAAAGGCTGTCTTAAAGGCATTCTTAAGCTGCCAAAGGCACAGCCGGATTCCAGGCAGCTTAGAAGGGTAATATCGGGGATAATTTGTCTCTTTTAAATGAGACGTTCCTGTGACCCTTTTCGTCACTACAAAAAATAGGTCTTTTGTCGGATTTAGGAATACTGGAAAAGATAAGGGGGATGTAATAATGCCCTTTTTGGCGTTGCTCAATTATAAAAAAAATAAAAAATCAGCCCGTAAGATGCAAGAGCTGAATCATACGCCCGAGGGCATCGAACCCTCTTCCCTTTAGCCAGATTTGCCTACACAAAGGGCTATAAAAAAAAGAAGCCGGATTATTACCCGGATTCTTTCCTTTTACTTGTGTTAAGTATGACCTTTTGTCGAGGCTTATTTTTTGGCAGGCGCTTTATGATACCCCATTTCTCCATATGGCTCCAGCTTTTCCAGCCATTTTTCCTCCAGGGCTTTCAGCGCATCCTTCATGGTCAAATGCTCTGTATTCTCGTTATCGAGAACCTCAAGCACTTCCAGCGCAAAGGCTCCTTCTCCCAGGGAGGTGTAATCCTTCTGAAGCGCCGAATTCATTCTGAAGACACCTTCATTTAGCTGCATCCTGGTACCGTTCATGGTACGCAGATTAGAGGTTGTTACCAGGTAAATTTTATTGTTGGCAGTATTGCGGATCTGGAAAATTCCGGCCTCAATTTTAATTTCCTTGTATTGGGCCTTAAGCTCCATCTTCCTGAGTTTGCTGTCGTTCATCATGCCACCTGCTCTTTCAGCCAGCCAATAGCGGCTTCCGTCCTTTTTCCTGTCCATAAACCCGTATTCCACCAAATACCTTCTTAAGGTCGCAAAATCATGGTAGGCTGTTTTTAGTATTTCATTCACTTCTTTTTCCGTATATGCACGGTTAACGTCAAATCGCCCGGTTATGTGCCTCAGAACCACAATCTTAGCTTTTTCCTTCATTTCAAAGGTTGATATGGGGCCATTAGGCCCTTCTCGGAAATACACTTCAATAATTTTATTCTTTTCTGCTTCCGTTATTTTGTATCTGTCATCCACCATTGTTGCGGTAGGGTGAGGCGCAACATAAACAGGCCAGTTCTTATCACGGTTTTTGACAAGATCCATGACGGCAGCGAAAAGCTTGGCCTGTCTTTCCTTTTCCTTGAGGGCAAAACGATGGTTTCGTACGGTGGCCGCACTTCCGATCCCCAACTCAGCCATCACTTCGTTATCGCTTTTCCCCTGGTTGAAAAGCTTTAAGAGGCTGACCTGATGCGGTGTAAGCCCGGTATATCTTTTATCATGGTCCAAAAGCCAGTTAAGAAGCGAGCCATGCTCCTTTTCAATATGAACCCTCACAAACCGGGACGCCTCATAAAGGCAGTCCTCGTCCTGGTACACCAGACCTTTTTCAAATGTCTTTCCGCATAGGAGGCAGGAAAATCCGGTTTCAGTTTCCGAATACCCCCTCACCATATCGGAAAGAGGTGCGTCGCAATAGTGTTCGATTTTCTCCATGCGATAGACATTCCTTTCTGTTTACTACCTATTTCGTAGACATTATATGATTTTGTCTATGTTTTGTCAATATTTAATTAAAGCAGCCTCCGCGTTTGAAAAATATAAAAAAGAGCCGGAAGCGCTCCTTAAAAAAGGATAGCCTCCGGCTTGCCGTTGAATTGGCTTTGCTCTTACTCTTTTAGTTCTGCTGCATGCCCTGCCAGCGAGGTAATTCATTATGCACAAGACCCAGCTGATCCATAAGCCGCCCCACAAAGAAATCCACAAGCTCCTGAAGGGTTTGGGGACCATGATAAAAGGACGGGGAGGCCGGGACAATGTGTACCCCGTTTTGAGACAGAAAAAGCATATTCTTAAGATGGACAGTATTGTATGGGGTTTCTCTGGGAACAAGAACCAGCCGTTTACGTTCTTTCATCATAACATCCGCCGCTCTTTCCAAAAGATCATTGGAGGCCCCGTGGGCAATAGCGGATACTGCCGCCATGGTGCAGGGAACCACAATCATGCCGTCGGTACGAAAGGAGCCGCTGGCAATAGGTGCTCCGATATTATCGCAGCGGTAATACAAAAGCTTTTGAGAATTCCGTTCAAGGCCAAACCTTTCTCTTAAAACAAAAGCGGTTTCCTCCTCCGATAATTCCGCTCCCAGCTTCAAATTAAGCTCCTGGCCCACCACCATGAGCCCCGGGGCCGTGATGGTTATAAGGATTTCATGGTCCATTTCAAGAAGCTTTTCAATCAACCGCTGTGCATAAACCGAACCGCTGGCCCCTGTCATGCCCACTATAAATCGTGCCAAATTTTTCTTCCTCCCAGATTACTGGTCTATTCTCTCATATATGAAACATTCTTATTCCATATAACCGCCCCGCATCGGCGAGACGGCAAGTTTTACATAGGCCCCAAGCGCACCTTTGGTAAACCGTGGCTCCGGCTTGACCCACTTTTGACGGCGTGCGGCAAGGATTTCCTCCACCTGTTCAGGTGTTTTAAGCCCTTCCGCCGTACCGATTATCCGAAGACCACGTTCAGGTATATCAATTTCAATAATATCCCCATCCTCAACCAGAGCAATAGGGCCTCCTTCATAGGCCTCCGGCGAAACATGTCCGATAGCCGGTCCCCGGGTTGCTCCGGAAAATCGGCCGTCAGTAATAAGGGCGATGGATTCCACAAGCTCCGGATCGGAGGCAATGGCCTCCGTGGTATAAAACATTTCAGGCATGCCGGAGCCCTTTGGCCCCTCATAGCGCACAAACACCGCATCCCCGGGCTTGACGGCACGGGTGAGAACAGCCTTTAACGCGTCTTCCTCACAGTTGAAGGTACGGGCCGTAAGCACTGCCTTTAAAAGCTTTTCCGATACGGCGGAGTGCTTCACCACCGCGCCCTCGGGGGCAAGATTCCCTTTAAGTATGGCAATGGCTCCTTGCTTTTTAATGGGCTTCTCCGCCGTTTTAATAATATCTTCCTTTGTTACATTCAAGGTTTTCAAATGGGCATGACATTGGTCATAGAAACCGTTGGTTTTAAGCTCCTCCAGATTTTCACCCAGTGTTTTTCCGGTAACCGTGGGCACATCCAGATGCAGGTAGCCCTTTATTTCCTCCATTATGGCGGGAACGCCTCCGGCATACCAGAAGAAGGATCCGGGATAGAAGCCGCTGGGCCTGATATTGAGAAGATAGGGTACGCGGCGGTGAATTTCATCAAACAGATCCGGTTCAATTTCAAGTCCGGCTTCATGAGCGATGGCGGGTATATGGAGCAGGCTGTTTCCCGACCCGGCAATGGCTGCGTGTACCATGATGGCGTTTTCAAAAGCCTTCATGCTCAAAATACGGGAGGGCTTAAGATCAAGCTCAACAAGCTTTAACGCATGCTCTCCCGCCTGCCTGGCCGCCTGTTTAAGGTAAGGCGTGGAAGCGGGAATAAGGGCGCTGCCAGGCAGGGCCAGGCCTAAGGCTTCCGCCATAATCTGCATGGTGGAGGCGGTGCCTAAAAAGGAGCAGGCACCGCAGCCCGGGCAGGCATGGTTCTTATAATAGGTAAACTGCTCTTTGGATATTTCACCACGTTCATAAAGGGCGCTGTATTTGCCGATTTGCTCCAGGGTAAGAAGATCCGGCCCCGGATCCATGATGCCGCCGGGAACCAGCACTGCGGGCATATCGAGACGTGCCACTGCCTTTAAGTGGGCGGGCATGGATTTGTCGCAGCTGGTAATAAAAACTCCCGCATCAAAGGGGGTAGCCCCCACCTGAACTTCAATCATATTGGCAATATATTCTCGGGAGGCCAGGGAATAGTTCATGCCGTCATGGCCTTGGGCCTCACCGTCACACATATCGGTAACAAAATACTGAGCGGGCCGTCCGCCCTTTGAAATG
>JAFADM010000547.1 GCA_023424865.1 Bacillota bacterium
CCGAAAAGGTGGAAGCCAAATCCGGAAGCGATGACAAAACGGTCTTAAAGTCGGCTGCCAGGCTGATTAGCTCCTGCCTCAGGGCATTGGTATAAGCAGGCACATTCCATTCGGCAAGAGGATGGCCGCAAGCGCCTCCGCACTCGGTGCCGGCCACCTCCAGGCTGCTTAAAAGCTCCTGCCAGTTAGTATAGCTATCCGGTGTCAGAGCTTTGATCTGTTCGGAAGTAAAGGTGATGCAATCAGGCAAATCCCTGTACTGCTCAAATCGGGCGAGGCAGTCATAAAGAGAAAAGCCCGGTTCTCTTTTTCGGTGAACGGCATCAACAACCTCGTTAAGCTCCTCACGCAGGGCGTAGAGCCTCTGTGCCCGTGCTTCGTAATCCTCCGGGGAGGCAAAGCGTCCAATATTCAATGTCTCTTCCAGCTGGCTTAAAACATCTCTTTTACGTGCTTTGTTGGAATGGAGCTCCAGGCAGAAGGGGGCAAGGCCAATGGCTTGAAGCCTTCGCTGTACCACGGAAAGCGCCGCCATCTTTTCGGCGATAAAGAGAACGCTTTTGCCCTGATAAAGGGCGTTGGCAATAATATTGGTTATGGTTTGTGATTTACCTGTGCCGGGAGGGCCGTGAAGAACGAAGCTTTTGTCGTCGCCTGCTCCGCAAATGGCCGTAAGCTGGGAGGAATCGGCACTGATGGGGACCGCCAGCTCTGAGGGGCGGAACCTGTCATCAAGCTCCTCCGGGCTTGGAAAGTCACTTTCCGGTTCCCACTCCATTTTCCCGGACATGAGGCTTGCCACAATTTTATTGGTTATCAGATCATCGGAGCGGTTGCGAAGATCGTTCCACATAATAAACTGGCTGAAGGAGAAGAGTCCGAGAAAAACCAGCTCCTCCACCTCCCAGCGGGATTTATCCAGTACGGCCTGGCGCAATAGGCTGAAGACCCGTGAAATATCAACACCCTTTTCATCGGCGGGCAGAGGATCCAGGCCTTCAATGGTGAGGCCGAAATCCTGGCGCAGCATCTCAAGAAGAGTGACATTCATCTGGGGATCCTCGTCGCGTATTCTAAGAACAAAGCCCTTCTGGGCCGCTTTCCGAACAATGTCCACCGGAATGAGAACCAGGGGAGAATACCTCTCCCGTTCGCTTACATCGGACTCATACCATTTTAAAAAGCCGAGGGCCAAATAAAGGGTGTTGCTTCCGTTTTCCTCAAGGCTTACCCTGGCCTGGCGATAAAGGCCGGTGAGGTTCAAGGCCACCTCGTTTTCGTCGAGGAAGGTGCGAAGGCGCTTGTTGTCAAACTCCGCCTTTGTAAGGGAAGCAAGCATATCCGAATGAGTTTCGGTTTCATATATTTTAGAATCACGGAGATTTTGGTCAAAATCCTTAGGTCTTGCTAAAATCTGGAATTCCTGCCCCCCTGAGAGTGCATCCTCAAGGGCATAAAGATCCTTTACCATAAGCTGAATAGCACTTTTTCCCACTCGAAAATTGAGCAGAGGGTTGCGAAGGCTTAAGTCAAGAAGCCTTCGTTCCCAGTTCTGTCTTTTGGTTAACTCCAGCTTAGAGACAGTACGAACCTTGTCATGAATTTCAAGGAGCGCAGGGGCTTTTATTTGCCATGGTGAAGCCGTTTCCTCATCCTCCGGCAAGACTGCTTCGGAGGCGGAGGAGGTAATGGAATCGCCTGTTGTTTGACCGCTTAATGCTGAAGCGCCTGCAGCGGGGTTATCTGCAAGCAGGGGAAGGGGGCGCACGCCGCTTCCTCTGGAGCGCTTGACATCGACAAAGAGCTGAAACAGAGCAGGATCGGCCAGGTTTTTTTCAGCCAGCCGCACCGCCTCATCAAAATCCAGGAATTTTTCGGATACAAAGCCTGTGCATTCCACGGTGCAGATCTCATGAATGCCCGGAGCCATTCGCTTGGTAAGAAGCGTTGGATCGTCCTGAACGCACTCGGGAAAGCATTGCTCCTCCAACCAAACCCCGGCAAAGGCATGGCCTTTTATGAAAATGACAAGAGCGTGAAGCCCCACCGCCTCCAGGCAGGAGGCATAAAGCAGGCTTAAATCCAGGCAGGTGCCCATTTTTTTTGAAAGCACATTATCGCAAAGGCGCACCCTCTGACCCGAGGATTCAAAGCTGGCAGGGGGAACAGTATAGATAATTCCCTCGCTCCGAAGCGCGGCGTAAAGGGCGGCAGCCTGCAGCTTGACCGTGTTGGGATTGTTGCTTTGATACCCGGTGAAGGCAGGACTTCCCGTCCAAATTTTTAATACCTTTCCGGCTTTAAACAGGACCTGGGCGATGGCGGGATGGTTGGGCGTAATATATGCTGTGACCAGCTCGGGCATAACTCTCATGCCGCTCCATTGATCATGAGGAAGAATTTCCACATCATAATGGGTGCAGCAAAGCTCATCCTCGCCGGCTTTCAAGCTTAAGGTGAGGGTGCCCAATGTTTTTTCAGTTAAATGTACCAGAAAATCCGAAGAAAGCCTGACTACGGCCTGATCCAGCTCCACAGAGCTTTCGGGAGGCAGGCTGTCCACCCTGGCGGTCCAGGTATGGGCAAAACCGGGTTCGGCTTTAATTTCAATTTCAATATCCCTGTAATTTTCTGTTGAGGTGTTTTTTAGAACCAGCCTTTTAATTAAGGGGATAAAGTTTTGCTGCATGGCATAGTTGATAATCTGGCTATAAGTTAAATCGATATTCACTGTATCCTTCATCCGTTTTTCCTCGCCCTGGGATGAAATTAAAGGTTTGTATTAAAAAGCGCATTTAAGGCTCTTTTCTAATCCATTATACACCATCGGTTTGAACAAAAAAATGGTGTTTCTGATAGTGTTTAGGTCATAAAAAGTGGCCTTCCTGTATTTTTTCATAAGAATTAATTTTAATGTACCGGCGTAATTCTATAATAAGCTAAATTAATGTATAAAAAAACATTAAAAAGTATTTTTATACATTGTTCGTTTTCCTGTGTGAAATTTATCATGGATAAGCTTTGTGTAAAATAGATATATATTTAGGGTTTTATGTCTGATTTATTATGCAATCATTTGTTGACATGTTTATTTTTCTTGTGATACCATAGAGAAAACGTTTTCTCTAATTTGAAATTTAACACGCGAGATAGCCAAATCAACTCAAAGGGGGATAACATCTTGTCCGTCATACAAAATGTCCCTTTCACAAATGTTAACATTCAGGATGCTTTTTTTACACCTAAAATCAATACCCTCTGCCGCGTTACCATCCAGGCTTGTTTGGCCAAATGTCTGGATACGGGGCGAATAGCCAATTTTGAAAAAGCTGCCGGTCTCAAAAAAGGAGACTTCGAAGGCATTTTTTACAATGATTCGGATGTCTATAAGGTCCTTGAGGGGGTCGCCTATGTGCTGACTCACACAAAGGATCAGGCACTTGAAGCACAGGCTGATGAAATCATTGCCTCCATCGCCGCAGCTCAGCAGTCCGACGGCTATATCCAAACCTACTTTACATTGGTCAAGCCCGATGAAAAATGGACCGACATGAACATGCACGAGGATTACTGCATCGGGCACCTGATAGAAGCCGGAATTGCCTATAAGCAGGCTACGGGTAAAACTAAGCTTTATGAGGTAGGCCGTAGGGCGGCTGATCTGATTTGTGAGAAATTCGGCCCCGATAAAGAGCATTGGGTTCCCGGCCACCAGGAAATTGAGCTTGCTCTGGTTAAATTGTATGAAGAAACCCGGGACTCCAAATACCTGGACATGGCGGAGTTTTTGCTGGAGGAGAGAGGCAAGGGCTTTGGCAGAGGATACAGCTGGGATCGTCAGGGTTGGGGAGCCATCTACAATCAGGATCATGAAACGGTAAAGAGTATGAAGGACGCCAAAGGGCACGCGGTTAGGGCGCTTTATATGTACTCCGGCATGACGGATGTGGCGGGAAAAAAGAACAACCGGGACTACCTCAAGGCAGTTCACCGGCTGTGGGACAGTGTTGTCAACCGCAACATGTACATAACGGGAGGCGTCGGTTCGTCAAAGGAGAACGAAGGCTTTACCGAGGATTATGATTTGCCCAATCTGACAGCCTACTGCGAAACCTGCGCATCCATTGCCATGGTTTACTGGAACCACAGGCTCAACACCATGCACGGAGACGCAAGATATGCGGATATTATTGAAAAAGAGATTTATAACGGCATCCTTTCCGGGATTTCGCTTTCCGGGGATAAATTCTTTTACGACAATCCTCTGGAATCAATAGGCGAGCATCACCGGGTAGAATGGTTCAATTGCTCCTGCTGCCCTACACAGCTCTCACGCTTTATACCCTCTGTGGGAAACTATATTTACGCTGCGGATGAGCAGGGTATCTACGTAAATCAGTACATAGCCAACGTCTCCACGGTTAAGGTTGGGGAAAGGGAAATTCCCATTTCCATAGATGGACAGTATCCCTTTGGAGGCAAGCTGGACATCACCCTTTCACCGGAAACAGATACCACGCTGGCACTGAGAGTTCGAAAGCCGGGATGGTGCAGAAGCTTCAAGCTATCCCTAAACGGCCGTCCCACAAACTGCTATCGTTTCATTAAGGGCTATCTTGTTTTTGAAAGGCAATGGCAAAAGGGAGACTGCCTTTCTGTGGAATGGGAAATGACAGTGGAGGAGATAACCGCAGATCCCCACATCATTGATGCAATTGGTAAGGTTGCCCTTCAAAAGGGTCCTGTGGTTTACTGCTTTGAAGAGGCAGACAATCCGGCGTTTGAACAGGTGGTTCTATCCGACGGGAATGTGTATGGTACACATTTTCGGAAGGATTTGCTAGGCGGAATTGACGTGATTACCGTCAGCTCCGGCCAGTCCAGATTTATTGCTGTTCCCTATTTTGCATGGGATAACCGGCAGGGTGGAGCCATGAAGGTCTGGGTTGATAAACGAAATGATTGAGGAGGGTATGGCATGAAACTGAGAAGATGGATAAGCATGGGACTTGTGGCTGTTATGCTGGCAGGCTGCGGAAATGGAGCGGGTACGGTTACTCCTTCCCCCGGTGCTGGCAGTGCCGGCACGACCGGTACGCCTACGGAAACACCTGCGGCAGCAGGAGAAACCCTTGAATTGACTTACCAGTACTGGGATTTAATCCCTGATCAGGAAACGGTCTTCAAGAATTTTACGGACAGCTATAAGGAAGAAACCGGCAATACTGTAACCATTAAAGGGCAATTTGTCAGTGATGCAGGCTGGGAAGACATTTTAAAAACTCAAATAGCCTCCGGCAGCGGCCCGGAAGTGTTCCACATGGATCTGAACAATGCTTCCGCGTGGAAGGATAATGTTATTCAACCCCTTTCGCCCTATTTTGAGGACAGCTTCTGGGAGCAGTTTGTTCCCACCGCCATCGATGTATGGAAGCTGGACGGCGCTTATTATGCCGTTCCTAATTCCTTCTCCGTGTGCGGCATTCTCTATAATAAGGAAATGTTTGCCGAAGCAGGCATCCAGGTAGACAGCACCACCCGGTGGACACTGGATGATTTTGACCGCGCCCTTGAAAAGCTCTACAGCACCTTCGGCAATAAGACCATTACGCATACCGACGGAAAGCAATACCCCTACTACTACCTGGGAACCACCGCAACCATGTACTGGTGGTGGCTGTTATGGGGCCAGGGCGGTGTTTCTCCCGTTGAAACCAATAATATCGCCCAGACAGCTTATGTTGACGGTATTATGAAAATAGCCGAATATGCCAATAAAGGCTATCTGACAACCAATGGGGATGTGCTTCCGGCCAAGACCAGCAATTCCTTTTCCACAGCAGGCAACGTGGCTATGCTCTTAACCGGTGACTGGACGCCCACAGCCTTCTACAGAACCGAAAACGGCATTGGCGAAGAAGCGGTGCCCATGGCCTCTACTTATGGCTCACTGCCTTATCCTGTGGGCAAGGACGGCAAGGTTCATACGGAAATTTACAATCAGGGCGTTGTATTAAACAAGAATCTTACCGGAACCCGTGCACAGATTGGGGCGGATTTCATTGAGTACATGACCACCGGCGATGCCTGGCTTGCTGCCAGAGGCCCCGAGGTGGGCGGCTTGGGTATTCCTGCCCGTCAGGAATGGGCTACCGCCTATGCCAAGGACTGGTTTCCCCAGGCCGACCAGAGGGATGCGTTTGTGTGGACGGCTGAAAATGGCGTAATTACTTCCCCGGATTACCATCTGGAGGGAATTGATGTAACAACGCCCATCACCGAGGTTATAAACTTTGCTTACGGTGAGGCGCTAAAGCCGGATTACAATGCCGAAGCCACCCGGCAGAAGGTTGTTGAAAAGCTGGAGGCTGCTCAAAAGAGCCTGAACACCCAATATAAAGAAAGCGGTATCACACCCGACAATCCTGACGCCAAAGTGAAATAAGACGGCGGGTCAAGCATGTGAACATTCCCATAACGCCCTGCAAGCAGGCGTTATGGGAATGCTTTTAACAAGGAGGGGGAGGGTGAGTGTGAGTAAAGTAAAAAAACAGAAAAGCCTTCGGCGTACGAACACGCTGACGGCATATCTTTTTATGACGCCGACCATATTTTATCTGATATTCTGGACGCTTTTACCCATAGCCATATCATTTGTGCTTTCCTTTACCAATTATGACATATTAAAACATGATTTGTTTCATCCTATAAAAAGCGGTATCGCTTTTATGGGGCTGGATAACTATAGCATGGCTCTGCAAAATGATATTTTCTGGCGCTCTATAACCCAAACGGTGAAGTTTGCCTTTTTTTCCGTAGTCATTTACAACATCCTTGGCCTTATTTATGCATTGACCGCCAACAACGCAAAGGGCAAGTCTTTTTTCCGGTTTTCCTTTTTTATACCCAATGTAACCTCAGTGGCGGCATTGGTTATTATTTTTGATGCGCTTTTTCGCTCCGGAACGTTTGTAACGGAATTCCTGGCGCTTTTCGGCATTCCCATGGTAACCTGGAGAACCACACCGGGATATGCCATGAATTTGGCTATTATCATGTCCATCTGGGTAAACGCAGGTTATTGCATGCTTATTTATCTGGCAGGGCTGCAGGAAATTTCGCCGGAGCTCTATGAAGCGGCGGATATCGACGGCGCTTCTCCCGGACAAAAGTTTATGAAAATAACCTTTCCCCTTCTTAACAACAAGACCTTCTTTCTCATGGCCACGGGCTTTATAGGGGCTTTGCAGGTGTACGACATTTTGCAGATGCTGTCGGAAACCGGTGAAACCATGCTCGTGGGAGGTCCTGAGGGTACCCTGTGGAGCGCGGTTTATTATATCTATTACGTGGGCTGGTCCCAGAGCAAAATGGGCAGGGCTTCCGCCATCTCCTTTTTGCTGCTGTTACTCATTATGCTGATTACGCTCATTCAACGCAAACTATTCAAGGATCAAACCTATTAGGTGGGGGAGTAAGCTTACATGAAGAAAATGAAATTTTCAGTCAGACCTTCCGTTATATTTACAACGCTCATCGCCCTGATCCTTGTTGCAGCCACTCTCTATCCCTATTTGTTCACCATTGTGGCTTCGCTTCGCAAGGGTGCGGATATTTACTCAACCCATATACGTTTTGAGGATTTGTCCCTGGGGGCCTATAAGCGTTTGTTTTTCGGTATGACGGCCGATGAAGGGGTGCACCTGATGCGCTGGATCACCAACACCCTTGTGTACTCTGTTATTGTGACCCTGCTGACGTTAATAACCTCCTGCCTGGGAGGCTATGCCCTGGCCCGAATGGAATTTCCCTTGAAGAATTTATGGTTTATTCTTATTCTGGCCGTTATGATGATTCCATCCCAGATAACCATGATACCCAAATTTATTATGATAACCCGTGTCATGGGCTGGGGAAACAGCTTTGTGGGCTTGATTGTTCCCTTTATCTTTTCACCCTATTTTACCTTTATGATGCGCCAGTTCTTTCTTTCCTTTCCCAAGGAGCTTGAGGAGGCGGCGATTATTGACGGCTTGGGACGCTTTGGGGTATTTTCACGAATTGTCCTTCCTCTTTCAAAGGCGCCCACCCTGTCTGCCGGAATCCTTATTTTTATGGGAACCTGGGGCGCTTACCTCTGGCCCAAGCTTTTAATCAGCGATGCACAAAAATATGTTTTAAATCAGGGCTTGGCAAGCTTAATGGGCAGTAAATACGTCAACGCGCCTTCCTTCCGAATGGCAGCGGCCGTGGTGGCAACAGTGCCGTTGATTGTGCTGTTTGCTCTGCTTCAAAAGCAATTTATGGCGTCAATAACCAGTTCTGGAATCAAGGGGTGATTTTCTTGGAGGAATGGGTGATACCCACGCCTGGAATGGTCATAACAGAAAGTGTAACCTTCGCACCGGGAGTGTACTCCTTTTACAAGGGGCAGGGGATTACGGTTAAGGGCAGCCACCTTACCGTGGACGGCAACGGCGCGGTTTTAATTGGGGGCAAAGAGAAAGGGACGGCAAATCCTCAAACCCCTTTGAAGGAATTCGATTACGGCTGCGGGGCGGCAAAAAACGAGGCCCTGGGTTACTTCGGCACAGGCCTATTTCTTGATGGGGTTAAGGACGTTACTGTTAAAAATCTTACGGTTAAGAATTTTGAGCTTGGTGCAAAGCTTCAGGGATGCTCCGACTGTCAGCTTATCGGCAATGACTTTTCATATAATTACCATAACCCGGATCATGGGTGGGAGGAACACGAGGACTTAGGCGGTATACTGCTTCATAATACCTGTGGCTGCGTGCTTGAGGGCAATCGGGCCAATGAGGTATGGAGCGGGCTTGTCATACGTTATGGGGATGAGAATACGGTAATTGGGAATGACTTTTCCCATACCTCCAATGTGGGCCTGAGGCTCTGGCGGGCTTGCCGCAACCGTTTTGAAAACAACAACTTCAGCTGGGGCCTTCGCAAGGCTCCGGGAGAGGTTCACGCACGTGATTCCTGCTGTGTCTTAATTGAGACAGGCTCAAATGAAAATGCATTTTACCGCAATGACATGCGCTACGGCGGAGACGGTCTTTTTATTCGATCTCTGAATCATTGGATTTCCACCGGCAATTATTTTGAAGAAAATGACGCCTCCTTTGCCAATAATAATGCTATTGAAGCCTGGGATAAAGGGAACACCTATGTGCGCAACAAGGCGAATTTTTCGAGCTACGGGTTTTGGCTGGGCAATTCGGACAATACCGTACTCATCGAAAATGAAGCCGCATATAACGGAACCTGCTTCAGAAATGCGCCTGAGAGCTTTGGAAATGCAGGCATCTCCGTAGTGAACGGAACAGGTACAAATTTTGTTTTGTGGGGGAATCATATTCATCATAATAAGGGCGTGGGGATCGCTGCCCGCAACAAACCCGATAATCCGGTACATAACTGGAGTATTCGGGAGAACGCCATTTATGCCAACAGCAGCGACGACCGGGGGTTTCCAGGGTACGGCATTTACCTTAGCAACGCTTCCCATATTTATATCCAGGGGAATTCGATTTATGGCAACGAGGCCGGAAACATCTTTTTGGACAGCAATACGGAGGATATCGCCGTATCGGAAAAAAAGCCTTCCGAGGATATCCTTTTGCAGGTTCAAGGCCCGAAGCGGGTCGTTTTGGGCGAAACAGCAGCCTTTTTTGCGGCGAACACTCCCAATGAAAATTCAGTCCTTCGATGGGAGTTTTCAGACGGATATAAGGCTACTGGGCCTCAAGCTCAACGCGGCTTTGACAGCCCCGGGTTTTATGCTGTATCCGTGTATATGTCTGTTCTCGATGTAAAGTATTTTGCTGACAGTGCCTTTTACGTATGCCCCTTTGGATGTGAGATTAGAACGGATTGGCATGCCCGGGGAGCAGTTCTCTTTTATAACAGGGACGGGCATTTGGTGTTTCAGAGTGATACGGGAAGGGGCATAGGCCTGTATCAGCATGGAGATTTTCGAGGGAGCACAGACGCATCCCTTTTTGCGCTTATCCGATACAATAATGAGATCCTTGAATACAAGGACAATCCGTCACCCGTATTTGTATTGTACGACAAGGGGGGACGAAAAGCGGCTTATACACCTGAGAAGAACCTTATTACAGCCCTTCAAAACAAAAATAATCCTTACAGGTATGGCTTTATCCCCTTAGACTTTCCTCTGGACGGAAGCGGATATTACTCCTTAAATGAGGACGAGGGCTTTCAATTTGGCCGGATTGTTCAATGGGAGATACGTATTGACAATACCCGGAATACAAAAATTGAGGTTGAACTGGCAGCTTTTGGACTGTATAATCGAGAAAGAGATTTGCTAAAAAAGGAAGAATTTGTTCTGGAACCGGCATGGGCGAGAGAAGCTACTGGGAATATAGAAGTTACAGGGAATAGAGAGGATAGATGGAATAGAGAGGCTGCAGGGCATACAGAAGCTACAGGGAATAGCGAGGCTGCAGGATATGCAGAAGCTTCAGGGAATAGCGAGGCTGCAGGAAATACAGAAGCTTCAGGGAACAGAGGGTCTTCATGGAATACAGCAGATACAACGGATACAGGATGCATCGGGATAGACACAGGCATAATAGGATCTGATACAGGAGATTCATAATGAACATTAGAGACATTGCTCAAATCGCCAACGTGTCTGTTACTACTGTTTCACGGGTGTTGAACAATAATCCAAGAGGCGTTGGGGCAAAAACAAGAGAAAGAGTTCTAAAGGTTATTGAGGATTACAATTTTAGTCCCAGTGTTATGGCCCGGGGAATGATTACCAAGCAAACCAAAGCACTGGGGCTGTTAATTCCTGACATAACCGATCCCTATTTCGCCTGGCTTTTCCGCGGGGTTGAGGATTATGCCCGGACACAGGAATATAACGTGTTTGTGTGCAATACCGACTGGAATGTGGAAAAGGAATTAAAATACATTAAGATGCTGTCGGAAAAAGGGGTTGACGGGTTCATTTTTGGCGCTACAAGCTGTGATCTTCGGGAATTCACTGAAAATGTAAAAATAGATAAACCTTTGGTATCACTGGACAGAAGGCTCAAGGAATTGAATATTGGAGGTATCTCTATTGATCATTCACGGGCAGGCTATCTTGCTGCCAGCTATTTATTGGCTAAGGGTCACCGGCATATTCTTTTTATTGGTAACGGCCGGGAGGATTCGGCCACCGTGGATCGGCTTGACGGCTTTAAATACGCCCATGGTCAGATTAGAATGCCTTACAGGGAGAACATGGTTTTCCTGAGGAAAAAAAACGACAATGTCTGCAAAAGGGCAATCAATAAACTCCTTCAATCGCCGGAAATTACCGCCTGCATATGCTCGGGCGATACCGTAGCTCTGGAAATGCGAAAGGCTCTTCTTGAAAATCAAATGGACATTCCTGGGGCGATCTCTTTGATTCATATGGGCTCCGATATTGTTTCTTCTAATTTGGTCCAAGGGCTAACAAGTGTTCATGAGCCTGTTTATCAGGCCGGTTATGATTTGGCGGCACTGTTGTTTCAGGCTATGAATGAACCCCAAAAAAGGCAGCAGTCCCTTCCATTGGTATTGCCGGAGTTTAAAGAGGGATTCACGGTGAAGGATCTTTCCGGTGGCTCAGGTAAACCGTAAAGTGTTTCTTAAGGTCATAGGATATCCGTTAATGGATCTTTTATTGGTATAATTTTTGCTACTGTCTGTCGGCGTTTTCATCTGAACTTAGCCGAGCAGCTCTTTTCCGTCTTGTGGCCATTAGCTTGTAAAAGGCCCATATCACCCAGCCATGAAAAGCAAAATCAATGAGATAGGACATGAAATCCCCCATGGCGAAAAAGATGAGTGCCAGGGTATCAATAATCATGAGAACAAGAGCCGCCGTTACCGGCCAGGTTCTTTTTTTGGCGAATAGATAGAGCAGCAGGTAGGCGGAGGCACAAATAAGGGATACAAGGATACCGATGACCATGTAGAGCGGGGATAAGGTTTCCTCATAAACAACCATAGAAATTCCCAGAATTGCCTGGGGAATGATGGCGCTGAACGGGAAAGAGATGGTTGCATTTAAAAAGATGAGAACCAGGTTCACGTAAGTAAGGATTACAAGTGCCAGAAAGGTACTCATACCCGACTTATCCTTTGCGGCGAGGGGGTCCGTGCTGTCCATATAGACACGTATGGCAGCTTCTGCGGCTTCTTCGATAGGCTGGTTGGTTTCAACCGCGAAGCCGTCCTGATACAGGCGAGGGGAGCTTTTTTGTGAGTCCAGCTTTAATATAAATTGACTTTCTTCTATTTCAAAGGGAAAAAAGGTGCCAAAATCCTTAACCGGTATGGATTCTGTAATAACAGGCTGCTCATCGACCTTAAGGCGGGCCTTGCCTGTTAATTTAATTCCCTCATAAACAATGCTGTGACTTTTTCCGTCAACAGTAACATCCCATTGCTGCATGTAAGTTCTCCTTATACAAAAGTTGAAAGGTAAGCTTAAAAACAGGTATAAATGTAGTTTGCCAAGGGTGCACAAGGTTATACAGAAAATGTTTAAGTTAATTGATAGCCAAAATAAAAATTGGAATTGGAAAGCCTTTGAAAGAGCAGAGGCTTAGATTATAGAAAGAAAAACAGTGGTAAAATTGAGCGATTTAAGCCACTTCCGGCATTGACAAATCAGTTGAAACTACTTATAATTAGCCTTGCTGTTGCGTGCGGACATGGCGGAATGGCAGACGCACCAGATTTAGGATCTGGCGGGCGACCGTAAGGGTTCAAGTCCCTTTGTCCGCACCAAGCTCATCCGGTTGAAATAGATGCACTCTGTGTCTGTTTTAATCGGATTTTTCGCTATTAGGAATAAAAAAACGTTTATATAAGGCGCAAGGGGACAAATCAATGAACGAAAAAATGTTTTTGGAGATTAATGGAATTAGGCAGGGGCTGTTTTTACAATGTGAGGATAGTGAAAACCCGGTTTTATTGTTCCTTCATGGTGGGCCAGGTTCCCCCGAAATTGCATTTACCGAGCAATACCCTACGGGATTTGAAAAAATATTTACTCTTTGCTGGTGGGAGCAGCGCGGCAGTGGAATGTCATACAGTAGCAGCATTACAAAGGAAGAAATGACAATTGGACAGATGATTTCCGACACAATTGCTGTAACCCATTATCTGAGGAAACGTTTTAATAAGGAAAAAATATATGTTATGGGTCATTCATGGGGCTCATTGCTTGGTGTACTTACAGTACAGCAGTCGCCGCAGTTTTTCCATGCATATATTGGCATTGGTCAGGTTGCAAGGCAATTAGAGTCAGAGCGCTTGGCCTATACCTTTATGTTGCAGGAATTTCGTAAAGTAAACAATAAAAAGATGATACGAAAGCTTAAAAAATTTCCCGTTGACAAGGGCGGCGAAGTAAGCATTAAATACCTTGGTGTGCGAAGCGAAGGCATGATGAAGCTCGGTATAGGCATAATTCATAATTGCACCTCAATAATGAAATGTGTCATGACTGTACTCCGATATAAGGGATATAATCTAAAAGAAAAATTTAAATTTCCCATGGGAAGCAGTTTTTCTCTTAGGTGCCTATGGGATTTTGTACTACAAACGGATTTAATTAAGCAAGTGACTGAATTAAAGGTGCCTGTATATATTTTTCAAGGCAAGTATGACTATCAGGTATCCTATGTTATTGCAAAGAAATTTGCAACATCTATAAAGGCTCCTGTGAAGGGCTTTTACACATTTGAAAATTCGGCCCATAGCCCATGTTTTGAAGAACCTGAAAAAATGTGTCATATTTTGCAAGTAGATGTACTTCAAGGAAAAGTTGATCTATCAGACGAATCGTAAGATACCCTTTTGCTTAATTGATAACACCAATAGCCATTTTCACCACTATTGCCAATAAACTTTGTCGAAAGGCAGCAAAAGTGAAAACGAAAAAGCTTAATTATTTATATTTTGAACATGACAGAGAGTTGTCCGTTTTATAGATTATGATCAAAGCATAAATAGTTTGGAGGTATACGGAGATGTATAGATCAATGTTGCAAATATATGTGAAACAGAGCGATAAAGCGGTTGAAATGTATCAAAAAGCCTTTGGGGCTGAGTTGGTGGCAAGCTACCCTCACTCTGACGGAACCTTTATGCATGCCGAACTGAATGTATACGGACAAATATTAGCTGTATC
>JAFADM010000569.1 GCA_023424865.1 Bacillota bacterium
GCGTAAGGGGCCTGTCATAGCTTCTGAAAAAATTATCTGTCAATTTCCGCCGCAGGTCTGCAGGAATCTTTTCCGGCATACCGTAGTCGGCGGTTTTTTCATGGGCAAATTTCCGAAGCACCTCAATGATGAGCTGGGAGGACAGGTTTTGTAGGAGGGTGTAATAGCCGATGAGCTTTATTTCCAGTTCATCCAGCATAGCGGCGGCAAGCCGCCAGGTTTCATAGGTATCTCTTCCCAGCCAGAAACGGGTATTTATAAGCGCGGACCTAAGCCCTTCAAGCTCGCCGGAGGGTGGGCAGAAGTACCGGGAAGGAAGCTTGTCCGTAAAGTGAAATTCAAATTCAAAGGCATATTCACACATGGGGTCAAGGGCATCGGACAACTGCTCGTGATAGACTCCGGGACCTGTTAAATAAAAGGTTCCGGGCTCGATAGGGAAGGTATGGCCGTTCGCCGTAAGCTTGCCTCTGCCGTAAGGAATAAAATGGAGCTCGCAGCTGCTGTGGCAGTGAAGAGGAAAATAGCGCATGGGAACTGGAGGCTCATAATTAACGTTGAGGACATTAATTTGAATATCGCCAATTTGAATTTTTATGTCCGGCTGCTGTGAAAGGAGCCGGCGCGTCCTATCAAAGCCCTTTCCGGGACGCAGTGAGGCACTTCCTCTGACCGTTTCCTCTTTCGACTCAGACACGACCGCTTCAGCCCCCTTTAAGAATCACCCTCACGAACAGGCCATTGAAGACATTTAATGGTCCTGTTTGTGTCTGCCTTTTTCTAGCCGTTTGGCCTACAATGAATGCGGAAACCGAAAGTAGTACTTGCCGGTTTTTAAACTGATTCGGAAACCAAAAAGCTTTACTTGCGGGTTCCTAAACTGATTGTATGAGAGGATGTTCTTTATGTCAAATGAAAGTCTTTTTCCCCTTTTAAAATCAAGCCCGGTTATAACCCGGCACCCCGCCAATCCCATTCTTTCCCCAAAGGATATTCCCTATGAGGCTTCCCTGATATTCAACGCAGGCGTTTGCAAGTACGAAGGCCGATATGTGATGGTTTTTAGAAACGATTACGGCTATGAAAAAGGAAAGGGGTTCAAAGGAACCAATATGGGGCTGGCGGTGAGCCATGACGGGCTTCACTGGGATGTTTCGCCCAAACCCTGCTTTTCGCTGGAAAGCGATGAGATTTTTCGCGCTTACGATCCCAGGCTTACCGTTATGGACGGCAAGGTGTACATGTGCTTTGCCGTGGATACCCGGCATGGGGTAAGAGGCGGAATTGCGGTAACTGAGGATTTTGAAAAGTTTGATATTCTAAGCCTTTCGGCTCCTGATAATCGAAACATGGTGCTTTTTCCCGAAAAAACGGGAGGACTGTATACCCGTTTGGAAAGGCCCTTTCCCGTATACAGCAGGGGCGGAAGCGATCGCTTTGACCTATGGCTGTCAAAATCCCCGGATCTGCGCTACTGGGGTGATACGGAGCTGGTTCTGGCCGTGGAGCATGTGCCCTATGCCAACAATAAAATCGGCCCCGGGGCTCCTCCCGTTTTAACAGGCGCAGGCTGGCTCACCACCTTTCACGGTGTGGACATCGACCGTTCCAGAGGTAAAAACGGCTGGGAGCCTCTGTGGCAGAAGCGTTATTATGGGGGCATCATGCTTCTTGACAGGGAGGAGCCCTCAAGGGTTCTGGGAATGTCCAAGCTGCCCCTCCTTTCACCTGAAACCGGTTATGAACGGGACGGGTTCCGTAACGATGTCATTTTCCCCGGCGGGATGATCCTGGAAGAAACTGGCGAGGTTAAAATATACTATGGCGCCGCCGATACGGTGGAATGCCTGGCCACAGCCCATGTGGACGATCTGATAGGGCTGTGCAGCCAAGCCAGGGATTAAGCACGGCACTTTTTACCGGGAGAGGATCGGGTTTTGCGCTAAAAGCCTGTCAGCCCTTCAGCGCCCCAACCATCATACCCTTTGTAAAGTACTTCTGCAGGAACGGATACAAAAGAAGTATGGGGACGGTGGATACAATAATGGTGGCATGCTTAATGGTCTCTGAAATAAGCTCCTGATCCTCTCCGATATTCATATCGCTCATATCGTTTATAATGAGGATCTGCCTGAGAATGAGCTGCAGAGGCTCAAGGGATTTATCGTCAAGATAAATCATCGCATTAAACCATGAATTCCAATGGTCGACCCCATAGTAAAGAATGAGAACAGCCAGAGTCGCACGGGTAAGGGGCAGCATAATTTGAAACAGAATTTTAAAGTGGGATGCACCGTCCAAACGAGCAGACTCTTCCATGCAGTCGTCAACCCCCATCATGGCGGTACGCATGATAATAAGGTTAAAGGTACTGACCGCTCCCGGCAGGAGCAGGGCAAAGCGTGTATTGTACAAGCCCAGGGACTGAATGTTTAAAAATGCCGGGATCATGCCTCCTGAAAAATACATGGTAAACATAATGAATATCATGATAATGGATTTTCCGGGCACATTTTTCCGGGATAAAAAATAGGCGGCCAGGACAGTCATAAGAATATTGATGCTGGTGCCTGCCACAACATAGAAAATGGTATTGGCATAGCCTACCCAGAGCGAAGCGTTCTCAAAGACCTTTTCATAGGCTGCCAGGCTGAAGCCTACGGATTTAAAAAGGATTCCCGAATGGGACATAAACAGTGAGGATTTGCTGAAGGAGGCGCATATGACATACCAGAAGGGGTAAATGCAAACGATGACCAGAAGACCCAGAACAATGACATTGAATATGTCGAAGATTTGATCCCCAAGGCTCTGCTTTATTTTATTGCGTACAGGAATCGGCTTGTTAGCTGTTTGTCTGACCATTTTATTCCCCCCTTACCATAAGCTCGTTTCGCTGAATTTTTTGCTCAGACGGTTTGCAAGAATAACCAGGGTAAAATTGATTATGGAATTGAACAGCCCTACGGCTGCCGAGAAGGAATACTGCCGGTTAACAAGTCCCATACGGTAGACATAGGTGGATATAACATCGGCGGTGGAGTAGATACCTTCATTGTAAAGCAAAATGATCTTTTCATGTCCAATACTCATCATTTGCCCCATACGCATAATAAACATAATGATGATGGTGGGAAGAAGACAGGGAAGAGTAATATGGATAGTCTGCTGCCAGCGGGTGTTGGCGCCATCCACCTTTGCCGCTTCATAGAGCTGGGGATCAATGGCTGTTAAGGCCGCAAGGTAAATAATGGAGCCCCAGCCGACACCCTGCCAGATATTTGAGATAACGTAAATCGGAACAAAGGTATTTGCCTTGCTAAGCATATCCTTGCCGTCATAACCAAAAAAGGTAACCATAAGCTCCGTAATAAAGCCGTCGGATTTCACGAATTCCCGAATCATGGCGCAGATAACGACCAGTGAAATAAAGTGGGGCATGTAGGTGATGGTTTGAACAAACCGGGAGTAAAGCTTGCTGCGCAGTTCGTTAATAAAAAGGGCCAGCAGAATGGGCGCCGGAAATCCGAAAATAAGCGTGGACAGGCTGATGGTTAGGGTGTTGCTGATAATGCGCCCGAAGTAAATGCTTTTGAAAAAGGTCATGAAATTTTCAAAGCCTACCCAGGCACTGCCTGAAATACCCTTTCGCGGACTGAAATCCTGAAAGGCGATAATAAGCCCGTACATGGGTTTATAATGGAACAGGATGTAATAAATAATTACAGGCAGGATAATTAAATAGAGCTCCCTGTTCTTTACTATCCTTCGCCAGAGCGAACCTTGCTTTGTTAGTGGAGAAGCGGCCAGTATGCCGACTTTGGCGCTTTTTACGTTTTCCATATACCGTTGTTCCTCCTTCGGTCAAGCTTGCGGCTAATCAGGGGGATATACCCGGAAGGCCTGCGTACTGGCAGACCTTCCGGGCAGCTTCCTTAAGGCGTGGAAACCGCCTTTTATCAACGTGCGTTATAACGATCCAGTGCGGCCTGGTAAATGGAAATCATTTCTTCGATGCCCATGTTCTTGAGGTTCTGTACATAGGAATCCCATTCTGCGGAAATATCGCCTTCCAGAGTAAAGAAGCGGGCGCGCTGCTCTGTCATATAGGTGTTGATTTC
>JAFADM010000451.1 GCA_023424865.1 Bacillota bacterium
GAGTTACAAGGCTATCCATTTTAACAAAATATCTCCCGGGAAATATACCGCTGTCCTTCTGGTAATTCTGAAAATCCTTAATCAGCATTTTCTGAAGGATGGCATCCGTGTATATGGGTATAAGACTCAGGACGAGTGTTGCAAGAAGGGAGCCTAAAAGGAGGCAGAGGGCCATCCATTTATTCTTCGCAATTTTCTTTAATACCACTAAAAACATGATGTACACCTTCAATTCCCCAGATTATCGCACAACCCACAGCTTTTTACGCAAAGCATAAAAGAGCCTTAAAGGCTCTCTTAATTTAGAATAACAATTTCCCCGACCTCCAGGCCTGCGGTAACTTCCACATCCGTAGTGGTTTGGATGCCGGTTGTAACGACTCTCTCCTGCTTCACGCCGTCCACCAGAACCTTGACATATACCTCCCCTGCATACTGTTGGATGGCTTTCCGGGGAAGAACAATAACATCGGACTTCTCATCCATAATCATTTCCACAGTCATGCCCCTGCCTATGGCTAAGTCGTCCCCAGCCTCTGCCCCCTCAACGGAGATGACACAGACATCCGATTTATCCTTGAAGATATCCTTGGGCGCCATAGAAGGCGACATGACCACTTCGCCGCTATATTCCGCTTTTGTTTTACTGTCGGTAATGATAACCTTTTTTCCCAATTCAAAGGAATAGGCTTCCGAACCGGTGTACACTGCGTAGAGCCTGGAGGGGTCGGCCACTGTAAACAGAGTGGACCTGGCGCCTATGTATTCCCCTACCGCAAATTTGCCAGCGTAAATCACTTCGCCGTCAATAGGAGACAGGATGACGGTTTTGCTCAGTTCTATTTCAAGACTTTCCACCTGAAGCCTTCCAAGCTCCAGATCAATGGCGGCGATATCCAGGGCTGCCTGAGCATCTTCCTCCTGGGCCTCAAGCTCATCAAGCCGCTCCTGTGAAAGGCTGGGATCCGCCTTTATTGCTTTTTGATTTTTATCCTTCAGAGTCATGTATTTTTGGTTCTGACGATTATAATTAATCTCCAGCTTTTTTAAGGTAAGCTTTTGCTTCTCAAGCTCGTAACGAACGCTGTCACCGTCCAGCTCGGCCAAAATAGCCCCTTTAGTGACAGTATCGCCGGGAGAAACATGAATCGCGCGCAAATAGCCCCCTCGCGCTTCAAAAGAAAGGGAGTACTGAGAAAGGGACATCATGGTGGCCGATGCCTTGGTGCTTTTCACAATGTCACCAAGAGTAACCTCCATGGTCGCATAGGCAACCTCCTTAGGCTGCACCAGCGGGGGAGCTAAAACATCCTCCTCCTTGGGCAAAAGCCCGCTGCAGCCGGCCAAAACTACTGTTGTGGCCAGAGCCGCCAAAAGAGCGGTAAAAGTATGAAAATTTCTTTTTTTGGAAGGGTCGAATAAACCTCTGTGATTCTCCTTATTACGGACACGCATACGTCAGCCCCCGCTAAAACTCATTTTAGAGCAGCCTCAAGGTAGAGATTTTCTTCGGCAGCTCCAGGGACAACCTGAGCGTCATTGCATTAAGAATCCGGTTTTTTCTGCATCTTAAATCCGTCCGAAACAGTCCTTTCGCTTTTTCGTATGCGTAGCACCCTGAGAGAGTTTCTTTATGAGTACAGGGGCCTGCCCGGTTATGACAGAATTTTCGCATAGCACTTTGGGCAGTTCTATTTTGAACGGTTTTATGGCACAATTCATTCTAATATTTAAATGCAGTACCAATCATGATGTCAAAACCGATTTTATCATTATTCATAAATAATGTAAACTGGAAGATAAACAGCCGGCTAGCCTGGAGCGCCTATTTTCTGAGTATAAATACTGTGCTACAATAGGCATAAACCTACTCCCGTTCTCAATTAAGCTAAATTCTGAATTAAAGATAAAATCATCAATCCTTGATAAAGGTGGATACGAAGCAAATGAATTCATTGGATATGAGAACAGGCTTGAAGCCTGAAAGAGTGACCAACGCCATGTGGGATTTTTCCTGGCTCTACGGCCACTATCCCGGAGGCCCCTTCGCAGACTTTGATAAGGTTACGGACGAGTTACTGGAAAGGTGCTTCAACACCGTCAGAATCGACTGTTTTCCATGGATAATCGGCAATATGTCCAATCCCTCGGACTATACCACGGTGCAGGGCAATCCTCTTTTAACTTGGGGACATTCCTATACGGATCAAAAGCACCGCCTATTGGATGAACTCATTGAATTTGTTTCTGTTGCTAAGGCCAAGGGGCTTTATTTAATACTGTCCAATTGGGGCGGCTTTGGAATATCCGAATTTCCCCTTGCCAATTCAACCGAAGGTAAAAATCATATACTTACCACCGGATGGGAACGCATTCTGGAGGCCTTAAAGCAGAACAATCTTCTTGATTCGGTTCTCTATGTGGATCTTGATCAGGAATTTCCTTTTTTCAGCCCCGTCAATAAGGAATTGCAGAATTTAGGAAGCGCAAAAAAGCCCGCCTCCGTAAGTGAAGACGGGATGGAACAAGCGGGAAAAAGAGAAGCCTCCCGAAAGCTTCGATTTAACTATGAACAAATGGACTTCTTATCGGAGCACTTTAAAAATACGCTGGGACACTTCCAGGAACTCTATCCCCAATTGAGATTCACTTATTCCTTCACGGATTACTGGGAGGAATACCGGGCTCTCAAAAGTCAGTCCTTTGATGTTCTCCAGCTTCATTTCTGGATGCACAGCCCCCGCTTTGACAGGCGTACAGGGTTTGGCAATTTAACAAAGGATAGAGGTAACCATGACTTCTCCGATTACCAAAAAAGGCTTAACAGCACGCTTAGCTCTATTCGCCCCATGCTCCTTAAGGAAATGCACAACAGGCTCAAATTTGCCAGGGAATGGTCTGAGGACTCCGCCGCACCTGTTGTGACGACGGAAGCCTGGGGACCATGGTGGCATACGGACCATCCCGATTTAACCTGGGGCTGGCTCAGAGAATGGTGCGGGGAGTGCATGCAGCTGGCAGCGGATTACGGTCTGTGGGGAGCTACCCCGTGGAACTTCTGCCATCCTTATTGGAGCACCTGGACGGATGTAGCCTGGTACAAAGAGGTAAACGGTATATTTTTAAAGGGATAATGATTCTTACGGATTATTTCGTCCATATAACGCCCGGATCAATATGGCGAATATCACAAGAGCCTGTCCGGGCCATGGCCCCTGCAAGCTCACTGTTCATTGCCGTTATCCTCTTCTGAACACCTTCCGCACCCTCCGCGGCCAGGTCGGCAAGTATGGTTCGCCCTACACAAACAGCAGTCGCCCCCAAGGCTAAGGCTTTAAAAGCGTCAAAGCCACGGTTAATGCCACAATCAACAAATAAAGGGATCTGGCGGCCAACGGCCTCTATGATTTTGGGCAGTATCCTAAGCGGCGGGATGGCATAGTCGCTTATGCCGTGGTGATGGGAGACAACAATTCCCTTTACGCCTGCTTCCAGGCATTTTTCCGCATCCCTTACGCTGAGAACTCCCTTGATGACAAAGGGAAGCCGGGTTGCTTTAACGAGATCCTTTAGTTCGTCAAGGGTTATGGCTTTCATAACGTCGCCAAAAATTACATCATATTGTCCTTTTTTATCAAAGCTATGGTCAATGTCCATTCCAACAGCAAGAGCACCGCATTTTTCCGCATGCTTTATCTGGCTGTAGATCTGACTTTCGTCTGCATAGGGCTTAATTATTTTAATAGTTCTGGCACCGGTATTGGCCATGGCCTCCATTTCCGCATCATCGCCCATTCCGGCCCACATTACCGCTCCTGCTGCAAAAGCGCCCTTTGCCATCTCTACCATTCCATTTTCACGCTCTTTGCAGAACTTGTTCAGATGAGAAAACGCAGCAGTCATAATGGGTGTACTGAACTTTTCGCCATAAAGCTCCAAAGTAGTATCCGGAATAACGGAATCAAGATACCTTGTTTCGATTAGCAATGAATCGAAATAATCCCTTGTAATTTTGTTAGAATCGCCGGCAGAACTTATTTTTTCTTCAGCCATGTAGACACCTCCCTGAGATAGATATAGTAAATTTGAAAGACCTTTTAATCATCTATGAATTTTACTTAACCAGGACTGTAAAGTCAACTCTTTTCCCGACAAACAAAATGGACTACCACAAGTATTGCCCTTTTTAAGGCACAGTTAACCGAATGCCAGAAAAGCCTATAAAAAAGAGGCCCTCCGATGCTGTAACAGCCTCGGAAAGCCTCCTCTAAAGCTCTATCGTTTCAAAACTGAAAGAAAAATTACTTGTCAATTTCAACAACGGAACCAGCGCCCACGGTTCTGCCGCCTTCACGGATAGCGAACTTCAGACCCTTTTCCATAGCGATAGGGGTGATGAGCTCGATTTCCATTACAACGTTATCACCAGGCATGCACATTTCAACACCCTCAGGAAGCTTGATGTTGCCGGTAACGTCGGTTGTTCTGAAGTAGAACTGAGGTCTGTAGCCAGTAAAGAAGGGCTTATGACGGCCGCCTTCTTCCTTGGTCAGAACGTAAACCTGAGCCTTGAACTTGGTGTGAGGTGTGATGGAACCGGGTTTAGCAAGAACCTGGCCTCTTTCAATATCAGCTCTCTGAACACCACGGAGCAGAGCGCCGATGTTGTCACCTGCAACAGCCGAATCCAGAAGCTTACGGAACATTTCAACACCGGTAACGGTGGTCTTCTTGGCAGCTTCGGCAAGACCGACGATTTCAACTTCTTCGCCAACCTTAACGGTTCCTCTCTCAACTCTGCCGGTAGCAACAGTACCACGGCCGGTGATAGAGAAAACGTCCTCAACAGGCATAAGGAAAGGAAGATCCGTTGCACGCTGAGGTGTGGGGAAGTATTCGTCAACATTCTTCATCAGCTCGTGGATGCAAGCATACTCAGGAGCAGTAGGATCCTTGGAAGCGCATTCCAGAACGTTGAGAGCGGAACCTCTGATGATGGGAATATCATCACCGGGGAAGTTGTACTGGGAGAGAAGCTCTCTCAGTTCCATTTCAACGAGCTCGATGAGCTCT
>JAFADM010000609.1 GCA_023424865.1 Bacillota bacterium
TTCGAACGGCCTCAACGATATTGGGATAAGAATCGATTTCCACATAGGTGATATCCTTGGAAATATCAATTCCCCGTTTTTCAAGGGCGCTGCGGGATACCAGCTCGGAGGTGCTTAAGCGGACAGTCCCCAGCTTTTTGCCCTTCCAGTTATTTATATCTCTCAGTTCCTCAGCTTTTTCAGGAAGGGAGATAATAAAATTACCGCCTGAGGCTGTACCTGCAAATACGGTAAGCTCCGCTTTCTGAGCCGCGTAGGTAAGTGACGGAATGATTCCCGAAAGCGTTGCATCGGACTTGCCTATACTGATAGCCTCGATGACGCCGGAGGTTAGATTGGTGTAGGTAACATCCAGTCCTTCTTCCTCGAAATAGCCCTTCAGCTTTGCAATGACGACGAGGGGGCGGTTAATTGATACATTGTCCATAACCACATCCAGCTTATAAACCTCCTCATCCTTTTGAGCAGCGGTGCTTCCGCAGCCTGCAAGGGAAGTAAGGATAAATGCGAATAAAACGAGTGTTAGTGCTGCTTTTTTCATACTATTCATCTCCTAAAGCGGGCTGTGCCCGCAGCTTGATTGCTTGCAAGCGCCGACGAAATAACGTGCTTTTATTGGCGCTCTGCGCTATAAGGTTCTAATTGAATTTATACCGTCTTTGTTCATACTCATGGACCGATGTCAAAACAAAAGGCTAAGTAAGCAGGCTTAATTCTTTATTAAGCCGGTTTACTTAGCCTTCAGTTGACTGATCAGCCTTGCCATATTAAATTGGTGAGTACGTTTTAAACGGCTGCCTTTTGTTTTGCAAAAAAGATTTTTGCAATGCTGTCCGCCTGAATGACGGCTTTTGCTATTTGCTCCCGCGTAGGCTTGAACTTGCGCACGCGATGGTGATTAAGGGCGTATTCCATGCGTTGGGCAATAACGGCCACATCCTGGGCCTCGTTATCCGCGATGCCAATTTGCTCAAGTGTGATGGGAAGATCCAGAGCTCCCGTAAAGGCAAGCACCTTTTCGATTTCTTCCAGGGGCTGCTCTTCCAGCACCAGCTGAACCAAAAGTCCGTAATTTACCTTTTCACCATGGAGCAAGGTGCGGGTATTGGCCACAAAGGTGGTACTGTTGTAGAAGGGATGCGCCAGGCCTTCCCCATAGAGGGCGTCGCTTCTCACGCTTCCCACAATACCGGCCAGAAAGATAATGGCGTCAACGATTTCCTTGAGGGCTTCTCCGGGGATCTGCCGCTCCACTTCCTCCACTGCGGCAAAGCTATGGCTGTAAAGCACCTCAAGGGCAAGCTCGGCTATCTTAACCTCGAGCCTTAAGTGAATGTCCTTCCATCCGCGCTTTAGTGCCGGTGCTGTTTCGTACCACTTGACAATGGTATCGGCAATACCGGCCTTTAAATACCGGGAAGGCGCCTTTGCTATGATATCAAGATCTGCCAAAACCAATACGGGCGAATGCTGAAGAAGTTCTCCGCCGGCGGAAGCGCCATCCGTGGTGTAAAGTACGGAAAGAGCGGACCAGGCGGCGCAGGTAGCTGCGATGGTGGGCACTGTTATAACAGGAATACCTGCCTTTTGACCTGCATTTTTTGCAGTATCCAGGGCTCTCCCTCCGCCTACGCCGATAAGAACATCCGCACCTTCCTCTTTAGCCCGTTTTGCAACATCGGCGACGAGCTCGTTAGTGGGATAGCCCTGAAAAAGCTCGGTGGTATGGTGTATCCCATTGGCTTCAAGGCTTTTGAAAAAATCCTCCCCGATGACGGCAAGGGCCGTCGGCCCGCCAAGAATATACGCCCGGCTTCCCCATTTTTTGATATACCCGCCGGCTTCCTTTATAATACCGGACTGGCTTATGTAAGCTTGGGGGGCTTTAACTAAAACCATGTTTACTCCTCCTTGCTAACGCTATAAAAATATTCATATTATTCATATAAGTATTATATGAATTAAAAAGAATTTAAACACAAAAAGAATGGAATGTCAATTGGGTTTTCAAAATTTTTCTTGACAAAGGATTTGGCCGTATCCTATGCTAATAGAAGAACATATAAATCATATATGATAAATATGTTATAATGTATGCGAGCTGTGATAGTACCAACCGGACATCCGGAGGCCGACTTGTTCCGAAAGCAACTGGGATGAATTGACTTTGTTATATAAACCGGAAACGGGAGTGATGATTATGGTGGAGTACAAAAAATCCAAAGATGACAAAAAGCTGCCTGAAGAAGTTTACAATAAGCTTTTAGAATACCTGGGAGATTTAAAATACGGATCTGTCACCCTTGTTATCCAGGACGAAAAGATTGTTCAAATTGATAAAAACGAAAAGTACCGCCTATAGCGATGCCCTAATCCGAAATCTCTTTTCGGATAAAAGCAGCAATTATAGCGGATCAATTTTTTATGTGGGAGGAGAACCTTTTGGCTGATTTTATTGAACGCGCGAAATTTTCATGTGCCCTTGGAGGTGCCATTGCAACCCTTACAGCTATTCACCGGGCCGTTCCCATCGTACACGCTTCCGGTGGCTGCGGCGCGATGCTTTCCAATACCTACAGCATGGCAGCGGGTTACAGAGGCTCTGGTTACTGTGGTGGAAACATGCTGCCCACCTCAAATATTTCTGAAAACGATATTGTTTTCGGAGGAGAAGATCGGCTCAATGAACAAATTGAGAGCACCCTGCGCATCATTGACGGCGATTTGTATTTCGTGGTCACCGGATGTCAGGTTGAAATCATCGGTGACGACGCCCGCGGAGTAGCACGGCGTTTCAGAGAGCAAAACGTCTTTGGCACCGCAACACCGGGCTTCAGGGGAAATACCTTTAAAGGCTATGATCTCGTTCTTAAAACACTGGTTGAGGAGCTTATAGAGCCCAGCTCTGTTAAAGAAGCTTTCACAGTCAATATTTTGGGTGTGGTTCCTGGTCATGATGTGTTTTATCGAGGAAATCTGTCTGAGATAAAACGCCTGCTCTCCCTTTTGGGTATAAGGGCCAATACCTTCTTTAGCGACAATGAAACAGTGGAGAGAATTAAAACCTATGGAAAGGCCTCTCTTTCCGTTGTCTTTTCTGAAAGTCACGGCATAGAACCTGCCCAGGCCTTCCAGGATGTTCATGACATTCCCTATATCACGGCTGATTTGCCTGTTGGCCCCACCGGGACAGAGCGTTTTTTAAGAGATATCGGAAGGCATTTTAATATCGACGATAAGGTTGTAGAGAATGTCATCGCCAGGGAAAAAGCCTGGTATTACAGCTATATCGAGCGTATCGTCGATATTTATTCCGATTTGGATTTACAGCGTTACGCCATCGTATCTGCCGACAGCTATTATGCCTATCCCCTAACCCGTTTTCTTTCTGAGGATTTGGGATGGATCCCCTATCTTACGGTTATAAACGATTTATATGAGGATGAGGAAACAGCCCGGTATATTGTAAAATTTACGGATTTGCAGTCCGAAACGAAACCAAATGTGGTTTTTGAGCCCCATGCCGGACGTCTTTTGCATCACATCCGTAAAAACTGGCCCGACAATAAAAATGAACGTTATTACAACGCGTTGAGCCCGGCTTTTCTGGTTGGCAGCGGCATTGACGGCGGAACCGCCCAGAAAATAGGGGCTTCCTTCCTGTCGGTTGCTTTCCCTGTTTCCAACCGGGTTGTTCTGGCCAAGGGCTATACCGGTTTCAGAGGCGGTATAAGCCTGGCGGAGGATCTTTTATCGGCACTGGTATCCAACCGCTGACGCAAAGCAACTGATGCATTAGTACCTTATGGCAGATAAACGTCAATAAAAAACAAGAATTTATATCGCCGCTTTTTTCCAATTTGGCTGCGGGCAAAGCCCGCTTTGGTTACGGGCAAAGCCCGCTTTAGATCTGAGGCCAAAGAACGTTATGCATGAGAAAGGAAGGTTAATTCAATATGTCTAAACTAAATGAAGGTCTTACCTATCAGTATTTAAGCGCCAATTCCCCGCCCACCCGGGAAGAGCGTGTGGGCGTGTGCAGCGCTTTTGTGGGCTCCGGCTCCTCTTTAAAAACGGGCATGGGAAACGGTTGTGCCAAGTTTTGCAGCAGAAAATTTTCACAGGGCAGCGGATGTCAATTGCTTCTTGCCCTTGGTATCGTCGCCAGCCTTACCAATGTGGTGGTGATTATCCATTCCCCTCTGGGCTGCGCTTCCTCCAATGTGGGCAGCGCCGGAATCCGTAAGGGCCTTAGAGCATCCAAGGGCAAGGTGGCGGATGAATACATATGGCTTCATACCAATCTGGACGAGATAGATGTTATAAGCGGCGGAACGGAAAAGCTTAAGCGGACCATTCTCTATGCGGAGCAGGAATACAGGCCCGAGGCCATTATTGTTGCCAACGGCTGTGTGCCCGGTATTATCGGCGACGATATCGACTCTGTCATTGAAGATCTGGGCAAGCGCATTTCCACCAAAATTGTTCCGGTTCACTGTGAAGGCTTTAGAAGCAAATTTGTGGCCAGCGGCTATGACTCGGCTTATCACGGCGTACTAAAGAAGTTGGTGGATCCGCCCCAGCGTTATGAGGAAGCCATACCGGACGAGGCCAGAGCCATAAAGGAAAAATACAAGTACAGCAAAACCGTGAATATTTTAAATGTAGGTTCCAACAGCTACGGCGATGAGGTTGAGCTGTCACGCTTGGTGGCTGCCCTTGGCCTTACCCCCCGGGTTCTTCCACTTCATAACGATGTGGCCGAGCTTTCCCGCATAAGCGAGGCTGCGCTTAACGTAAGCATCTGCTCCACCCATGACGATTATCTTGTAGGCCATCTCAAGGAACGTTTCGGAACCGATTACATCCTGGGAACCCTGCCCATCGGTATAAAAAACACTTCCCGCTGGATACGTGAAATTGCAGAAGTTTTCCATCTTGAAAAGGAAGCAGAGCGTCTGATTGAATTGGAAACCGAAAGGCTTGAAGAGGCGCTGGCACCCTTTAGAAAGGTGCTCCAGGGAAAAACCGTTTATGTGGGAGGCGGAGAAACCCGAATCTTTACAACCGGCGAATTCTTTCAGCATCTTGGCATGAAGGTTGTGGGCTATAAGCCCCATAATTTTGACCGCTTTGCCCTTCACTTTCTGGATGATGTGGAAAGCGACGTGGTTGTGGAGGTTGCTCCCGGCCAGCCCGCGGAGGAAATCAACTTGCTTAACAAGCTGCGGCCGGATCTTTATGTGGGACATATGGGCGCCAATGGCTGGGTGACAAAGCTTGGCATCTCCAACATGCCCCTGTTTGGCCAGTCCTTTAATTACATGGGCTATTCGGGAGCCTATGAGCTGGCTCGCAAGGCAGCCAAGGTTATTCAGAACACCAGCTTTGTTAAGAAAATATCAGGTAATGTGGCGCTTCCCTTCAGGGACACCTGGTACGAGGAGAACCCCTTTGACAATATCAAGAATCAGGAGGCCTTTTAAGTCCATATTAGACCTTTAAAGTCTATTTCAGTCCACTCAAGTTTAAAGTTTACTTAAGTGCATTAAAGACCTTTTAAGCCTATTTCAGTCCACTCAAGTTTAAAGT
>JAFADM010000032.1 GCA_023424865.1 Bacillota bacterium
TAATTCATCCATTATTCCTTCGGAATAGGAGGTATCAATTGCGTTGATATAAGGTTGATACATGATGAACGCCTCGAGAAAAAGACTTGCTATACTATAAGTATGTAGACATCCCCCAGGTTGTTCCCTTTTGGAGACAGGCTCCTGAAACTGAGGAGAATTTCGCAGGGGGGGATTGACCTGGTTTAAGGCGTACCGGTTACCCCTCTGTAAGACTGCTTTAAGTACTCGGATGGCGAAACGCCGGTCATTCGTTTGAAGACATTGCTGTAATACAAAGGATCCTGATACCCTGCCTTTTGTGCTGCCTGAGAAATATTCATAGTGCTTTCCCTCAGCAAACGGGCACTTTCCGTTATACGAAGCCGGGTATGATACAAGTGGATGGTCATCCCGGTTTTCTTCTTAAAGACCTCGCAAAGGTACTTGTAATTCATACCCATATGGAGGGCGATTTGCTCAGAGCTTACCGCCTGGGCAAGATGGGCCTGTAAGAAGTGTATCAGCTTCCGGACCAATATGTCCTGCTTGTCCGGGACCGTACTCTCAGTTGAAATTTCATATAGGTTAAGAAGAAGACGCATCAAAAGCTGGCTGCTCTCCAGCGCACGGTAGACGGAATCGGAGCGGTAAAGCTTTAAAAGGTTTTCAAGCTCTGATTTTACAGGATTTGTTTTTTCCATAGCCAAATACTTGGGGAGTAAGACCTGATAATGATAATCCTCCGGACTGAATTCCTGATTCTTCATATAGCAGGCATGAGCATCAAACACCCTGGCTTCCGGCTCAGGATCTGAAAGGTAAAAGTGTACGAAAAACCATTCTGTTCCGGCAGGGATTTCTTCGATACCCCAATGGTGTACACCGGCCTTGAGAAAAAAGAGCTGATGCTCGCCCACGGTATAGAACACGTGATCCTCTATCACCTTAATATGGCCCTTGGTAACATAGAGCAGGACATGATGGGGAAGAATCCTGTCCTGATGAACAAAGGGTGTTGCTGCAATGACATAATTGATGCACCGAAGACAGCACAACCGGTTGAAGGCCACCGCTAATTCATGCATATGAAACCTCTTATTAAATCTGAATTTTTTCCATGTATTCTGCCTTTCTGTTAATTTACATTATAGCACAGGACAGCTATAATGGCCTCAAAAGTTAAAGAAAATAGTCAATTAAGGGAGGATTTAATATGGTTAGGCCCATTGAACCCATTTGTGATCACCGTGTAGAGCTTCAGGATCGGGAGCTGCTTCGAAGACGAAGAGAAAACAGAAAATATCTCATGGAGCTGGAAAACGACAAGCTTTTACTCCACCACCGGTTTGAGGCGGGGCTGGATACCCACGGGAGGAGTCCGGAGGATTTTCACGGTGGGTGGGAAAGCTCCCTGTGCCAGCTGAGAGGCCATTTTCTGGGGCACTGGCTTTCTGCTGCCGCCATGGAGGTTTTCGTAACCGGTGACAGGGAGCTTAAGGCCAAGGCAGATACCATTGTGGGAGAGCTGGCTAAATGCCAGGATAACAATGGCGGGGAATGGTGCGCCTCCATACCTGAAAAGTATTTAACCTTAATAGCCCGGGGAAAGGGCTGCTGGGCACCTCAGTACACCATTCACAAGACCTTTATGGGGCTTCTGGATATGTATGAATTAACCGGAAATGAGGAGGCGCTGGCCATTGCCAGAAGCTTTGCCCAATGGTTTATAAAGTGGTCCTCACAGTTTAATGAAGAGGAGTTTAACCGCATTCTGGATGTGGAAACAGGGGGCATGCTGGAGGTGTGGAGCCAGCTTTACGGCATAACAAGGGAACCCGCCCACCGGGAGCTCATGGACAAATACTACCGCAAAAGCCTTTTTGACGGCCTGCTGGAGGGCCGGGATGTGCTTACCAATATGCATGCCAACACCACTATCCCCGAAGCGCTGGGGGCAACCCGGGCCTACGAGGTGACGGGAGAGGCAAAATGGCTGGCTATTGTAAAGGCCTATTGGGAAGAAGCGGTTACAAAAAGAGGCTATTATTGTACCGGCGGACAGACTGCCGGCGAAATATGGACGCCTAAAATGAGCCTGTCACCAAGGCTGGGCGAAAAAAACCAGGAGCATTGTACGGTGTACAATATGATGAGGCTGGCAGATTTTCTCTTTCGTCATACGGGAGAGGCTGTATACGGCGATTACTGGGAGCGGAACCTCTATAACGGCATTATGGCCCAGGCCTATTACCAGTTCGATCGCGGGGGGCATGGCGAGACCTCTCCCTATCCTGAAACCGGTCTGCTGACCTACTTTTTGCCCTTGAAAAGCGGCGGGGTAAAAGCCTGGTCTTCCAAAACCAAGCATTTCTACTGCTGCCACGGATCCCTGGTTCAGGCCAATGCGGGCCATGTAAGGGGGATTTATTACAAAGATGACGCCCATGTGTATGTGAATCAGTACACTCCCTCGGATATGAGCTTTGAAATGAGTGGTACGGAGGTTCGGCTTTTGCAGAGGACCGATACTCTGGCCGGAAACGATCATATGACCGGGAGCATGACCGGAAGCCAAACCATTAAGGATCCGTCCAGACAGCCCAACCATCCCGGCCTTTTAAAGAATTACCTGTATATTTGTGCACAAAGTGAAGTCCCGTTTACCCTGAAAATACGCCTTCCCTGGTGGCATAAGGGTGAAGCTGTCCTTTTTATTAACGGTGAAAGGACAGAACCCCAGGTGGTTGACAATTATATCACAATCACCCGGAGCTGGAAGGAGGATGAGGTTTGCTTCCAGTTTAATAAAACCGTGCAGGCTTGCCCGCTGCCTGACGCCCCTGATACGGTGGCCTTTATGTATGGCCCCGTGGTTTTAGCAGGCTTAAGCCGGGGGCAAACCCTTGAGGTTAAGGAGGGAACCTGTGCCGAACAGCTTCTTGTCCATGATAATGAGAGAGAATGGTCTGTGTGGCGGGATACCTTCCGTACGGCAAATCAAAGCCGTGACATTCCGTTTATCCCTCTGTATAAAGTAGGCTATGAGCCCTACAGTGTTTATTTTCCTCTCAAAAAGGCATGATGCAAAGGCTTCAGGAGAATATAGGAGGATACTGGAGAGCACACGGGTACACACGAGAACACAGGCCATTGGAAGATTCATAAAGGCATAGGAAGGCAGAGGAGGATGGGGATACATGAGGATACAGGAGGATGCAGGGGGGTACAGGAGGATACAGGAGGATACAGGAGGGTACGGGGGGAGCAGGTAGCAGAAAAGAGAAGGCCTGGTAAACCGTTCCAGGTGGACAGAGTTTATGAAAGCCTATATAATTAGGAGCATAAATGATCGCTGTCTGTTGCAGCGTATTGCAGGGGGTAAGGGAATGGCAAAATCGGAAAAGAAGAAAGAGAAGAAGTACCCTAAACTGTTTATTTTTCTTAATCTGTTAATCGGCGGTTTTTGCGGTGGTTTCGGTGTCGTCAGCATGATGGAAGCCAGCAGTGACAGCCCCTCCACTCCCCCTTTTATGCTCATGATTGGCACCATACTTGTTTATTGCTTTATTTCCCTCTTTTTGCATATTATCATTCATGAAGCGGGGCATTTGGTTTTTGGACTTCTCAGCGGTTACCGCTTTGGCTCCTTTCGCGTAGGAAGCTTCCTCTTTATCAGGAAAGACGGCCGCATCAAATTTAAGCTTTTTTCGCTTCTGGGAACAGGCGGCCAGTGCCTTATGCTCCCTCCTCGGAAACCGCTGGAACAGACGCCCTTTATCCTTTATAATCTGGGGGGCTCTGTGGCCAACCTGATCCTGTCTGGGGTTGCCATTTTGTTTCTTGGCCTTGTGGACGAGCCCAGCGTTCTTAATACCTTTAGCCTGATTTTTATTATTACCGGTATTGGCACGGCCCTAACAAACGGTATTCCCATGCGGCGGGGACTCATTGCCAATGACGGGTATAACGCTATTGTCCTGTTGAAGAACAGGACAGCAAGACAGTGTTTTATCAACCAGCTCAATACCATGGGGGCCTTCAGCGAGGGTAAACGCTTAAAGGATATGCCCGACGAGTGGTTTATCCTCCCCGACGATGCGGAAGAATACAACAACAGTTTGAGCACCGGCCTGGGAGCCATGGCCTGCAGCCGTGCCCTTGATGCCGGGAATTACGATCTTGCCCGGAAAATAGGATGGGATTTGCTGAACAATAAGGAGGGCCTTATAGCCGTACATCGCTTTGGCTTGCAGCTGGAAATGCTTCTTTGTGAGATCCTGGGTGAAAACAGGAAGGAAAAGCGGGAGGAGCTGCAGAGTAAAGAGCTGAACCGTTTTATTAAGTCGGCGCCTGCCCATATGGACGTCATTCGGCTTCGGTATGCTCATGCGCTTATCAACGAAAAGGATGAGGCCAAGGCGGAGCAGATCATTACTTTTTTTAACAAGGCCACCCGCTTCTATCCCTATGAGGGAGAACTTGCGGGGATGAGGGAGTTTTTTACTTCTATGAGGGAAATCCATGAAAGGCGCAAGGCCGAGGCTGCACAAACAGAAGATGAGCAGCCTGAACCGGTATTTCTGAACGAGGGTTGATAAAAAGTTGATAAATGTAGGATACTCTTTTATAAACAGATAAAGGAGGCATCTTTATTTTGGGCGGGAGACTGTTAATCGTCGATGACGAGGGCGATATTGTCAGGATGCTGAAGGATTATTTCGAGCTTAACGGCTATGAGGTAATGACGGCATCGGATGGGCACCAGGCAGTAAAAAAAGCCGAGAAGCAGCCGGATATGATCCTTTTGGATATTGGGCTGCCGGGACAGGACGGCCTGGAGGTTTGCCGCCAGATTCGCGATTTTGTTTTCTGTCCCATTTTGTTTCTTACAGCCAGAGCGGAGGACAGTGATAAAATCAGAGGCTTTGCGGCAGGGGGGGACGATTACATTGTCAAGCCCTTCTCCCTTGACGAGCTGGGAGCAAGAGTATCGGCTCATTTCAGGCGGGAGCTTCGTCAAAAGGAGGCCACGAAGGTTAAGTTTGACGGCGGGCTGGTCATTGATTATTCCTCGCGGCAGGTGTTTATCCGCAATGAATCCCTCAACCTGGCTAAAAAGGAGTTTGACATTATCGAGCTCTTATCCCAGAATCCCGGTCAGGTTTTTGACAAGGAACGCATTTATGACAGGGTATGGGGCTATGACAGTGAAGGCGGTAGCACGGTTGTGGCCGAGCATATCCGGCGCATAAGAGCCAAGCTTGCCTCCCGGGAAGACAGAGCCTTAATTGAAACCGTCTGGGGAGTGGGGTACAAATGGGTAAAAATTTAAAGCGTCTGAGGAACCTATCCTTTCGGACCGCCTTTATTGTATATGTCACAGTGTTCCTCCTTGGAGCAGCCGCTTTATCCCTTACGGTGATTTCTATTGCGGATGGTGCCAAAGACAAAATTTATTCCCGCTACGGTGAGTCGGGAGACCGATACTACCTTACCACAGCGGATGGCCGCCAGCTTGGAGAGGGTGCCCTAATTGTTGCATCCTCACCCATCCTTTCCACAGAGGACCAGAGGACGGTTAACCTGTGGAGCGGAGTTTCCTTAGCTGCCATCCCGGTGTTTTTTACAATAGGCATTGCAGCCGCCGCTTTTTTGTTTTACCGGAATAAACTGAAAAAGCCTTTGTTCCTTCTGGCGGAAGCCTCTTCGCGTATTGGCCGGAATGATCTGGATTTTGAGCTTATTTATGACACAAAAGATGAGATGGGGACGCTCTGCCTGTCCTTCGAAACCATGCGCAAGGCGCTTTTGGAAACCAATATACGCACCTGGCGGCAGATGGATGAGCGCAAGCAGCTGAACGCCGCCTTTTCTCATGACCTTAGAACGCCCCTGACCGTTCTTAAGGGGCAGAGTGATCTGCTGCTGAAATACATTCCCGAAGGCAGATTGCCGGAAGAAAAAGTGCTGGAGACTCTTGGAACAATGAAATCCCATATTGTAAGGCTTGAGGACTATACTCTGGCCATGTCCCGGCTTCAGAAGCTGGAGGATATTGAGATAAAAAAGGCCGAGATTTCTGCTCTGTCCCTTTTTACAGGCCTCAAGACGGCCGGGGATATGCTCTGTGGACCCAAAATACTGTCCGTGGAATGGGAAGGCCGGGCTTTAGACAGCCTTCATGTGGATCAGGGCATTGTGATGCAGGTGTTTGAAAATCTGGCAGCCAATGCGGTTCGTTTTGCTTCCCAGGCAGTTCATGTCAGCTTATCGGACAGGGAGAGTATGGAGGGTAACCCTCAGTTTACTGTTACTATCTCCGACGACGGTCCCGGTTTTTCCGAAAAAGACCTAAAAATGGCGACGCGCCCTTTTTACCGATCCGATATTGAGCCTGCAAATGGAAGGCTGCCTGATCCCGAAAAGTCCTATGGGGGAGGCAGACATTTTGGAATGGGGCTGAATATCTGTAAAATTCTCTGCGAGAGACACGGCGGCACAATAAAGCTCTATAACACAGGCAAAGGTGCGGCGGTGCGCTGCAGCTTTTCACTGACATAATGACACATTTCTGTTTAAGTTTTTTAAGAAAGTGGATAAAAAGTTGATATTTCCCTTATACCATTTCTTTTGTAGGGTTAAGACCTACGAAAGGAGTTGTGCTGAAAATGGATGAAAACAGTATCCACATTCGACATTTAAGCCAGTATTACGGAAAGAAGAGGGCCTTGGCCGATATAAACCTTGAAATACAAAGGGGTATGTTTGGCCTTTTAGGACGAAACGGTGCGGGTAAGACAACCCTCATGAAAACCCTGGCAACCCTTCTGCCGGTGAGAGAAGGAGAGGTGAAGGTGTGCGGTATCCCTTCGTCTAAAACAAAAGACATACGCCGAATCATCGGGTATTTGCCACAGGACTTTTCCATGTATCCGTCCATGACCGTTTCTGAGATTATGGATTATTTAGGACTCTTATCGGGAATGGATGGAGAACTTCGGAGAAAACGGAGTGAATGGCTTCTTGAACAGGTGAATTTGTCCGAATACAAAAGGATAAAATTTAAAGCCCTGTCCGGCGGAATGAAGCGAAGGCTGGGCATTGCCCAGGCCCTTTTGCACCAGCCCAGAGTGCTGGTTGTGGACGAGCCTACGGCAGGCCTTGATCCGGAAGAGCGAATACGCTTTCGAAACCTTTTATGCGAAATCGCCCAGGAAAGGATTGTTCTTCTTTCTACCCACATTGTAGGTGATATCGAAGCCACCTGTGAGAACATTGCCATCCTGAGCGAAGGCAGAATTTTGTACCGTGGGACGGTTCATAAGCTTTTGGAAGAAGCTGAGGGCAGGGTATACACAATAACAGCGGATATAAAGGAGCTGCCTCTTCTTAAAAAGCAGTATGCCATTACAGGCATGCATACCATGGGCGGAAATCCTCAGATTCGCCTCTTATCCGACACTCCGGTAAAGGACAGCCTTATTTGCCGGCCTAATATGGAGGATGCTTATCTCTTGCATCTTTATAAAAGCGGGGTTCAGGTTGATGCACTGGGAGGTGACCTTTGATGCTGTTTCTGCGTGAATGCAAAAAAGCAGTCTTTTCCATTGCCTTTCTTATTCTTATTGCAGGTATGATACTCATGCTCTGGTCTCAGGGCGCTTTAAATTTTCAGGATAGTATCTTTGAAATACCTCAGCAGGGGCAGGAGAGCTATGGTATGCAATTAAAGGAAATTCCGGAGAACATCATGCCCGCGGCATTACTCAGCCTATACGGCGAATTTACCGAAAACCGCTACACCGCTTATCCTATCGGCTTTATAAAAGTTGTTCGCCTGGATGACAGCAAGCAGAAGGAAATAGCCGGGATTCTTGAAGCCCTGTCGGGAGAGCCTGCAGAAACCCTCCTGGGAACCGCCGGGGAAATGGGGGCGGACGAAAGCGGTATGAGCGTAATTAACGGAGGTGAGCTTGTGCCGGACGGAAACGGCGGATTCACCATTAAGGTTCCCGAAAGGGGGGCCAATAACGGAGGCGACGTGGAAGGACCCATAAGCCTTATGCCGGATATAAACTACGACCTTTTTAAGACGTATATGGACAAAGCGGATAAGCTTATAGGCGGCGGTTCAAGCTATGACCCGGCGAAACTGAAGCGTTTCTCAAGAGTACCCCTTACCTATGAAGAGGCGCTAGTAAGCTATAACCTCATAGTGGAGAAGGACAAGGTAACTGGGGCTTATGCCCGTCTGTTTACCGACTATCTTTGCCTTACGCTTTCAGTACTGCCGGTCATTCTGGCCTCTGCCCTTTCCCTGAAGGATAGAAAGTCCGGTATAAAGGGGATTCTATATACACGGCAGGCCTCCTCCGCACAAATTGTCCTTACACGTTACGCAGCCATCGTTACGGTGGTGATAATTCCTGCTATCCTGCTGGCTTATATATCCAATACCTCCGTATGGAGTGCCTATAAAGGAATTGCTCTGGACTATTTCGCGCCTGTTAAGTACACCATGGGCTGGATTTTACCCTCTGTCATGGTATCGGCAGCTCTGGGATTGTTCCTTACGGAGCTTACCAATACTCCGTTTGCCGTTGCAGTACAGGGTTTCTGGTGGTTTGTAGACATGAATCTTGGCGTAAGCGAAATTGAGGGGGGCTATTCTCTTTTCAGACTCACTCCAAGGCATAATTCTCTTCAAAACACGCTCGTCTTCATTGAAGGATTTGGTAACCTTGCGGCCAATCGCCTGCTTTTTACTGGCATTGCCCTCATCTTAACCGCCGGGACGGTCCTATTGTACGAAAAGAAAAGGAGGGGCGGCTTAAATGGATTCGCAGGAAAGCTACGTTCAAATTCTTCCTGTCGCCGGAGCCAATCTGCGGCATAATTTTCTTCCCCATGCACTTCTAGCCCTGGGGACAGCCCTCATCGCACCACTTCTTTTCGGTATGGCTCACCTGGACAGCTCCGGTTCTGCCTTACCTCTGGAAATGTATCTTTCCTTAACCGGTATCATCCTTTTGACACCCGTTTTTCAGCCGGAGCAGGATAGAAGCCTCCATGAACTGGTGTCTTCAAAATGGATAGCGCGGTCCCTTGTGTATCTTATCCGCACTGTGTATTCCTTCCTGGCCCTGGCTGTTCTGGTAGGGCTGGCAGCCCTGGTCATGAGGCTCAACGACTGTGATGTTACCCTTTCCCTATACAGCGGGACTCTGGCAACGGCGGTGTTTCTGGGGGCCTTGGGAATGCTGGCTTCAGCTATTAGCGGCAATACGGCCGTAGCCTATATGGTGCCCCTGGTTTACTACATGATGAACCTGGGAGGGGGAAGCCGACTGGGTGCCTTTTACCTGTTTGGAATGCTAAGCGGCGATGAAAAGGGAAAAAGCGTGCTATGGTTTTCAGGAGCGGCAATGGTGCTTCTTTCGCTTTTTATTGAAGGAAAATTAAAACGTTCCGGTTCGGAATAGAGAACAGCTTAATATGACATACCTCTGTCGGGGTTATATGATAAGATAAATAAAAAGACTATTTTAAAGGATTGTATCTGAAAGAGGTTTGTATGAGTGCTTGCAAATGGCCCGGCAACAATGAAACCATGCGCCGGTATCATGACAGGGAATGGTGCGTGCCAAGCCGCGATGATGTTTACCTTTTTGAAATGCTCACTCTGGAAGGCGCGCAGGCAGGCTTGTCCTGGAGCATCGTTCTTGCTAAAAGGGAGGAATACCGCAAGGCCTTTCACCAGTTTGACACAGGGTATTGCGCAGAACTTTCCGATGAAGAGCTTGAAAGCATCCGGGAGAATTTTTCCGTGATTAAGAATATGTCTAAAATTCGCTCGGTTAGGAACAATGCCCGGCTTGTTCTGAAGCTTCAGGAGGAATTCGGAAGCTTTGCCGATTACCTGTGGCGCTTTGTCAATGATAAGCCGGTGGTTAACAGCTGGGAAACGGACGGGCTTATGCCTGCCCGTACACTTTTATCGGACCGGATTAGCCTGGATATGAAAAAGCGGGGCTTCAAATTCGTTGGCTCCGTCACCCTTTATTCCTTCCTCCAGGCTATTGGCATGGTGGACGACCATGTACGGACATGCCCCTTTCATACATTAAACAGGACTTTGCAGTTTGGGGGAGAATAATTAAAAATGAAGGATTTAAGCTTACAGGAAGCCTTCACCCGTTCAATGGCCATAAGAGAAAGCTATCATAAGCTGGAAAGGCAGCTCCATGAAAAGGAATGGACAGTTGAAGAGGACGCACTGGCTTTTCTGACGGATGCAGGGCTGGTAGGACGGCTCACTATGGCCACTGAGGCGCGCTGGCCGGTTCAGGGAGATGCGTCTGAACAGCTTGAGCATAAGCTGGGAGAATGTCTCTGGTGGCTTTTGGTTTTGGCCGGACGCTCGAATGTGGATGCGGTTGAGGCATTGGATAAATTTCTGACGAAAACGGAAAAATTAATGGAGTAGCTCTTAGGAGGTCAAGCAGAACCCGTGAGTATTTCACGGGTCTTTTTTGCCTGTTTGGGCTCCGGAAGAAGGCTTAAAGTGGATTGACAGGTTGAAACTCAAGCCTTTGTTCTTTATACTCTATTAAAAGGCTGATTAAAAAACAGAAATGAAAAGAGAAATAAAAAGGAGCCGGTTTCATGATATTCAGACAAGCACAGCCCCATGAAAGACAGGAGCTTTTTGCTGAAGGCTACAAGGTATGGAGTAAAAACAGAACCTTTGAGCAATATTGCGCGGATAATGGCAGTGAGGACGCCTTTGGCACACGCTATGTCGTTGAGGTGGACAACCAAATTGTCAGCTCTCTGATTTTACTTATTATGGGTTCCATTGAAGATAAAAAAGTGTATGGCATTGGTTCGGTTCTAACACCGCAGCCGTATAGCGGCAAGGGCTATGCCACAGAGCTTATCCGTTGTTGCCTTAAACTTTTGGAGGATCAGGGCGCTTATATCTTTTTGTACTCGGACATCCAGCCGGCTTTTTATGAAAAATTCGGTTTTCGCATTCTGCCATCCATACTGCAGACAAAGGAAAAGAGCGTGTGCATGGTCAAATGCGGAGATGATGATTGGACGGAGCTTGTCAGGCGGTGGGCAAACCATGTGCCAAAGTATTTTTAACGGATTTCAACATTGCAATTGCTCTTCTTGTGAGAAGTTGATAAAATAAAACTGCTTCCCATATTCCCCTGCAACAATAACAGAGCTTTTTCACAGATCACAATTCTTAAGAATAAGGCAAACCGCACAGAAATGAATGCGTTGGTTTCTGTTGATGCGCGCCTATTTTGTTATTGGGGGATGGGCTATGCTACAAAAGGTTAAACAGTTTATAGGAAATAGGGCAGGCATTGTTCTAACCATAATCGTAACTTTTTTTCTCGTAATGGCGTTATCCAATATTGTTATTTTTACCATATTCCATTCGGCATCCAGGATGCTTCAGGAAGAAATTATCCTGCGCTGCCAGGAGACCATAGACAGCCTGATTCAAAATAATGCAAAGGTGTATTACTCCTCGCAGGAAACGCTGCAGCAGTGGTCCTTTGACAACGAGCTCAGAAGCTATAGCTATGATCCGGCAAAGGACGATTTGAGCAAGCGTTATGAATACGTTCCCATCTGGCAGAAAATTAAAACGACGTTTCTGTTTCACAATTATCTGGAGAATATGTTTTTATTCTATCCCAAATCCGATACGGTTATAGGAAACCAGTCCCATCTGCAAAATGGCGACTATTTGCGGAGCTTCGTGTTTCCGGAGCTTTTTGAAACCCGGGATGAAATGCTAAGCTACCTCAATGGCAGCATGACCAACGGTACCAACGCGCTTCTGGTAAGCAGCAACAGTGAAAACTATATTCTGCTGTGGCAGAAGGCCCTGCAAAATACCTATGTGGACTCGGAGCTTTACATCTTCTTTATGATTAACGCAAAGAAGCTGGTCAGTGAATCTCAAGTGGGAGATTATGCCTGGGACAGCATTTATTTCGTTGACGAGAACAACAAAATCCTGGCCTATGAGGGGATTGCCCGGCCTGAGCTTCTGGCTTCCCTGACGCTTGAAGGAAGCAAAGGGGTTATAGATGAAGGGGACACTATTTTTGTCTATAATACCTCCTCCATTTTAAAGTGCCGCTATATTATCTCCTTTCCCAAATCGGTGATAATGGAAAAGGTAAGGAATATAGGAGCCCTTACGCTTTTCCTGAATCTCTTTTACCTGGCCTTTGCCATACTTATTCTGGCTTACTATATACACTGGAACCGAAAGCATATTAACAACATTCTGGCAATTGTAAAAAAATACGGTATTCGGGTTAAGCCTCAAAAAAATGAATACAATATGATTTTTTCCGCCATGGATACAACCCTGCGGGACAAAAAGTATATTAAGGAGCTGTATGACAAGTATGCCAATGTGATTAGCAATAATATGCTCCAGCAGTTGGTTCTGGGTATAGGCAGCCGTCCCGGTATCGATGAAATCAACGGCCATTTTTCCTTTCGTTTTAACGATACCGCCTTTGCAGTGGCCCTGTCCCAGATAGAGGACTATCACACGGCCCTCTATTCCGAGCAGGATACCTACTTGCAGAATGTACAGCTTCTCCACTTTGCAATCCGAAATGTTGCTGAAGAAATGCTTCCCGAGCCCTTTTACCTTTGCACCACCGAAATTGACAACCGAATTGTTTTCATAATCAATCTTCCTGATGATAAGCTGTCAACCTATAACCTGTTACAAAAGGAGCTTACCAGGGTTATTGAAAAGTGCAATGAGATTCTGTCGGTTTACCTTATTCTGGCATTAAGTTCCGTGAAAAAAGGTGTGGATTCCCTGCCCATGTCCTATCAGCAGGCTGTACAGACCATTCAGGGGCCTTTTGTAAAGGATCAGGCCCTTCACCTTTATCAGGATATTGATTTAAGGGGTCAATCGCCCATTCCACATTTATCGTCCATGACCGAGCAGCAAATTATCAATATTATTAAAACCGGCGATTTTAATAATTCGGAAACCGTTATTCGATTTTTGTTTCAATCCAACAGCGAGCCCATGGCGCTCATCGATCATAAAAAGCTGCGTTTTTTTGCATATGACCTTTCCTGTATGCTTGTGAAAGCCATGCAGGAAACCGGATTAGGCGAGAGCAGCCACTCCGTCCAGGAAAAGATACTTGAAATACCGGATAGCTGCTCCTTCAAAATAATGCAGACAAGAACCCTGGAGGCAGCCCGGGAGCTGTGCGTGCTTGTGAAGGAAAGCAAAAGGTCCGGGCAAAGCTTTTTTCAGGATGTTAAAACGTATATCGGAGAGAACTATCAAAATATTAATTTGGGATTGGCCTCCTTATCTGACAGCTTTCACCTGTCAACCTTTTACCTTTCAAGAATGTTCAAGGAAGCCTTCGGTATGGGGATTCCGGAATACATTAACCATGTCCGCATCGAGCATGCCAAGGCCCTTCTCCTGGAGGAGAAAATCAATGCGGGGGAGATTTGCCGGATGGTAGGATACAATGATTACACCTCCTTCTCCCGTGTTTTTAAAAGAATAGTAGGGGTATCTCCTCAAAAGTTTCGTGAATCCAATGATAATTCGTAAACTTCACATTTAACCTGAACAGGTCCGAAATGGGCCTGTTTTCAGTCTTTACCGCTTAAAAAGCCTGTATAGCGCAAAAATTGTATAGCAAGCGGTGTTTTGTATACCTGAAAAACCTGAGCGGTGCAGAATCTACATACCAGGACAACAATTGTATATTGAACATGAAGCCTCCGATCTCTTATAGTTCTGGATATGGTTTTGTGAAAAATCTATAAAACGTGAACAAAGTCATGTTGCAAAATGGGGAGTTTTTATTAAACATTAAAGGAGGATTATGAACATGAAAATGCCCCTGAAAATGAAAAGAGCCGCGGCGGCAGCCCTGGCGGCCCTGGTTGTGGCAACCGGAACGGGCTGTTCGAACAAGCCTGCTCAAAATTCAACGGCGACACCATCGTCCAGCACATCCGCAACGCCTTCTCCGCAAGCTGAGGAATTCTCTTATCCCATGGATGGAAGCGTAACTCTCAGATGGTGGATTCCCGCGAATTCGGATCAGACCGGAAATCAGCAGGAGCGGAAGAACAATGAATTTATGCAATGGCTGTCTGAAAAGACCGGTGTCAAATTTGAGTTCCAGCATCCACCCATTGGCGAGGAAAAAAATGCTTTTAACATCATGTGTGCCTCGGGAGATATGCCAGATATTGTTTCCTACGGACCCAGCACCTACACGGGAGGGCTTCAGCAGGCCATTGATGATGGTGTGGCACTTCGCTTGAATGACTACTTTGATGAGTATCTTCCCAACCTTAAAGCCTATGTTGACACATATCCCAATGTTGCCCGCAATATGCGCACCCTGAAGGGAGATTATGCCTTCTTCCCTGTAATGTCATTGGATCCCCAGATGAACTCCTGGTGCGGTTGGCAGATCCGTGGTGATTTATTGGAAAAAGAGGGCATGTCCGTACCTGAAACCATAAATGAATGGTATGAGACCCTAACTTACCTGAAAAACAAATATCATTTTGAAACCGGATTTGCCATCCGCTCCAATGCCTGGGGACAGTATGAAATGGCTTCCGGCTTCCGCACGTCTATAACCTGGGATATTAATGATAGCGGCGAAGTGGTTTACGGTCCTGTAACGGCTGAATATAAAGCCTTTTTGACTGAAATGAGAAAGTGGTATGCAGAAGGGCTGCTCCATCCCGATTTTGCCACTACGGACAATCAAACCGCCAAAGCTCTTTACACCTCCGGAAAGTCGGTAGCCATCGCAGACTCTGTCGGATCCATGTCCGGCTTTATAACAGCCGGTCAAACCGTTGATCCCGGGTTTATGACCGTAGCCGCACCCTATCCCGTTTCTGAAAAGGGCGCAACTCCTTACCGTGGCTACAGGAATCTCACCGGAGTAGGTGAAAACGCATTTATAAGCGGCGACATCTCCAAAGACAAGCTTGAGACAGCCCTTCGCTTTATGGATTACGGTTACTCGGAGGAAGGAAAAGTCTTCTATAACTTTGGTAAGGAAGGTGTTTCATTTACTTATGCGGACGGTGTGCCTACCTATTCGGATCTCATTATGAATAACCCTGACGGTTTAAACAAAAATACAGCAATTCGTCTCTATTCAATGGCTGCGGGCCTGCCTGGCGAGCAGATGAAGGAATATGCTGTGCAGAATAACAATCTTCCTGTTCAGGTTGAAGCTCTTAAGATATGGTCCAACACGGAGCAGGAGAAGCATGCTTATCCCAATATATCCACCGGAGATGCGGAAACGGATCGCCGCCTGGCTGCTATTGACACGGATTTGTCAACCTATCAGTCAGAAATGATGATTAAGTTTATCATGGGGACGGAAAGCCTGGACAACTTTGACGCCTATGTGGAAAAATTTAAAACCCTGGGGCTGGAAGAAGCCAAAGAGCTTAAAGCAAAGGCTTATCAAAAATACTTACAGGATAATGGAAACTAATCTGCATTTGAATAAAGGGGGGGATTATCCTCCCCTTTATTCTTAAGAAAGGACCGGCTTATGAAGCAGATGCAGTCATCAATGGCTAAACCAAACCTTTTTGTTCGTCTTGGCGGTGATATCAAACGAAACCCCTATATTTATCTCATGCTTATTCCAGTGCTTGCCTTTTATATCCTTTTTTGCTATAAGCCCATGTATGGTATTATCATCGCGTTCAAGGATTTTTCGCCCCGCAGGGGTATTATAGGAAGTCCCTGGGCCGGGCTGGATTATTTTATTCAGTTCTTTTCCAGCCCTTATTTCTGGCGGACACTTCGCAATACCATAGTAATTAATGTCTACAGCCTTCTATTCAGCTTCCCCGCGCCCATTATTCTTGCGCTCCTGTTAAATGAGCTTAAAAATGGCATCTTTAAGCGTACGGTTCAAACCATTACTTATCTGCCGCATTTTATATCACTGGTGGTAATTGTAGGTATTTTAAAAACCTTATTCAGTCATAATGGTGTTTTTACAGATATCCTGGTGTTTTTCGGAATGGATCGGTTCAGTATTGTCACCTACCCCCAATTCTTCAGAGCCTTATATATCGGCTCGGATATCTGGCAGGGCGTGGGATGGGGAACAATTATTTATCTTGCCGCCATAAGCGGTATAGACAGTGAGCTTTATGAGGCTGCTAAAGTTGACGGAGCATCCCGCTTGCGCCGGGCTTTTAGTATAACCCTGCCGGGGATTATGCCGACAGTTATCATTCTCCTTATTTTAAGAATTGGCAGTATGATGAGTCTTGGCCATGAAAAAATAATCCTGCTTTATAATCCCAATACCTACGAGACTGCAGATGTCATATCCTCTTATGTCTATCGGGTTGGCATCGAGCAAGGGAGTTTTTCATACAGTGCCGCTGTCGGGCTGTTCAACTCCGTCATCAATTTCATTCTTGTTATCGGAACAAACGCATTTAGTAAGCGCGTTTCCGAAACAAGCCTGTGGTAAGGGAGGGCAAGGGTTTGGTAATAAAGAAAGCTTATCAGGTAACCGGCAATAAAACGAAAAGAAAGGCATCTAAAATAACACAAAGTCTGGGTGAAAACCTGTTTGACATTTTTAATTATTCCTTCATGGTTTTACTCTGTATTATTATGATTTACCCGCTGCTCTACGTGGTTTTTGCTTCCTTCAGCGATCCGGACCGCTTTGTGGCTCATGTGGGTATTCTTTTAAAACCGACAGGCTTCACCTTAAAAGCCTATGAAAGCGTGTTATCCAATGTCTACATAGCTTCAGGCTACCGAAATACGGGAATAATTGTTTTTGTGGGTGTCGCCATAAACCTTCTCATGACGGCTCTGGGCGCTTACGCGCTGTCCCGGCGCTCACTGGAATTCAGGAGGCCCCTCATGCTGATGATTATGTTCACCATGTACTTCAGCGGCGGATTAATCCCATCTTATTTCAATGTGCAGGATTTAGGCCTTATGAACTCCATCTGGGCGGTGATTCTGCCCGGCGCCATCAACACCATGAATTTAATTATTATGCGAACCTCCTTTGAAGCCATACCGCCCAGCCTGGAGGAATCGGCCCGCATGGACGGGGCCAACGAGTTCGTTATCCTGTTCAGGATCGTCATTCCCCTTTCAAAGGCTGTCCTTGCGGTTATGGTGCTCTATTACGGCGTGGCTCACTGGAATTCCTGGTTCAACGCCAGCCTGTATTTGAAGGAAAGAGGCAAATACCCCCTGCAGCTGATTCTGAGAGAAATTCTTATCCAGAACCAGGGGAATGACATGCTCACCACCGATGACGCCAATAACCAGTTCATAAACCTTAAGGAAACACTGAAATATGCAACCATTATTGTGGCCACTGTCCCTATCCTGTTTGTATACCCCTTTATCCAGAAGTATTTTACAAAAGGGGTCATGATAGGGGCCGTCAAGGGCTGATATAAACCCCGGGCCGGCTTTCCGGTTAAGCAGGGTGCCGGCCTTTAAGAGGCAGCCCTTTGCTTAAAGAAAATCTGGCTAAAAGGGAGGGGGTTCGATGCCCCCAGCCTTTAATTTGTTTCGGAGGTATAAAAATGATTACGACGAATAGGGTTTGGGTGTCGGATCAGGGAGACGGCACCTATAAAAATCCCGTGCTGTTTGCGGATTACTCGGATCCGGACGCCATAAGAGTGGGGGAAGACTTTTACCTTGTGGCGTCCAGCTTTTGCAATACTCCCGGCCTTCCTGTTCTTCACTCAAAGGATCTGGTGAACTGGCGCATCATTAACCACGCGGTAAAAAGCCTGGATTTTGATTATTATGCCATGCCCGCCCACGGAAAGGGTATTTGGGAGCCAAGCATCCGCTATCATGCCAATAAATTCTGGATTTTCTACCCTACCCCCGACGAAGGGATTTTTATGACCACTGCCACGGATCCGGCGGGGGAGTGGTCACAACCCGTCCACATGAAGAAGGCCAGGGGGTGGATAGACCCCTGCCCGTTCTGGGACGATGACGGAAAGGCCTATCTGGTCTATGCCTTCGCCGGAAGCCGTACCGGCTTTGGCAGCGTCCTGAGCCTGTCGGAAATGAAGCCCGACGGGACGGCGCTTCTGGATGACGGGGTGTATGTGTTTGATGGAAATGAAAAGCAGCACCCGACCATCGAAGGCCCCAAGCTGTACAAGCGGAACGGTTATTACTATATTTTCGCTCCGGCGGGAGGCGTACCCAGAGGCTGGCAGACGGTTTTAAGATCTAAAAGCATCTATGGGCCTTATGAGGACAGGATTGTACTCCATCAGGGAAGCACGCCCGTCAACGGTCCCCACCAGGGCGCGTATATCGAGCTGGAATCGGGGGAGGGCTGGTTTCTCCATTTCCAGGAAAAAGGCGCTTTTGGCCGCATCCTGCACCTCCAGCCGGTGAAATGGGTTGATGATTGGCCGGTTATGGGCATTAATCCTGACGGGGACGGCAGGGGAGAACCGGTAGAAAAATGGGAAAAGCCCCGTGTCGGCAGAACCTATCCAATAACGGAGCCCGACACCGGCGACGCTTTCCGGGGAGGGGAGCTGGGCCTGCAATGGCAGTGGAATGCCAACAGCAAGGCAAGCTGGTTCTCGCTTACTGCAAGGGAAGAGGGAATTCGCCTGTTCCCGGCTTCAACGACCGTAAACAAAGAGCCTTGCCTTTGTGTTTATCCGGCGCTCCTGCTTCAGAAGTTTCCCGCCCCCGGCTTTACCGCCTTCACCAAATTAAACCTTCATCCCGAGAAAGCGGGCGACTGTGCCGGGCTTGTCATTTTAGGCGGCGAGTATGCCGCTTTGCTTCTGGAAAAAACAGAGGGCGGCATCGCTTTGAAGCAGCTTAAGGGAAGCAATCTAGCCAGGCAAAATAAGGCTTCCGTTGAAGGGATTGTCGCGGAAGCACCTGTGGAGGATGGCCCCATATACCTTAAGGTGACGGTTGATGAAGAGGCTGTATGCCGGTTTGGCTTTAGCAGAGACGGCCGGAAGTATGATGCTTTCGGAGAGAGCCTCAAAGCAACTGCCGGGTTTTGGGTAGGCGCTAAAATGGGTATATTTTATAAAGGCAGCGAAGGTGAAGGCGGCGGCGGATACGCTGATTTTCAATGGTTCCGGGTGGAAGCCGGGACTTGAAAGGGATAAAAAATGGATCTTAAGTATACCAAGTCCAACATTATCCAGATCAATACGGTGCTGGAAAAGCTATGGAATGAAAAGAACGACGAGGAGCTGCCTGTGGAAGGCTGGCGTACGCTTACCTCCACCTATGAGGAACCGGGAAGCTACAGGCATCTGGAGGATTGGCTGGAGGATTGGCACGAAACCCGGGAAGGCGAAGCATGGGCGGCAAGTCCTGAAATAACAGCCTTTTTTTCTGCAGGCCTTTCCATTCCCGATAACCTAAAGGACAAAAACCTGTTCCTGTGTCTGAAGGTGGGAGGAGAAGCCCTTCTTCGCATCAATGGCAAGGCCTTTCACGGCCTGGACAGAAACCGGGATATGATAAAGCTTGGAGAAAATGAGAAGAATGGGGATAAACTGGAGCTCCTGGTGGAGGCGGCGGTTGACCGGCAGAGCTATGAATTCCAGTTCCGCGACTGGGGAAACAAGGTAACCTACAGGGATCACCGGTTTGTACATGCCAGGCTGGCCGTGGTTAATGAAAAAATATGGGAGTACTACTTTCATTTGTTCGCGGCAAAAGCCGCCTATATAAGCCTGCCGGAGGGAGAGGTTAAGGAAGCCTTTTACCAGGTGCTTAAAAAAAGCATGCTGGCCCTCGATTTTACAGGAGAAAGAAGCCTGCTTCTTGAAAGTATTGACGCAGCCAAAGCCCTTTTGGAAACCCAATTGGATAAAATAACAGCCCGCTTGTCCAAGTCTACCATCCATTTATTGGGACATTCCCATATTGATGTGGGGTATCTGTGGCCCATTAAGGAGACGGTTAGAAAACTGGGCCGTACCTTTTCAACAGCCTTAAGGCTTATGGACAGGTACGGGCATTACAAATTCATTCAGAGCCAGGCCCTGCTTTATGATTACGCAAAAACCGTCTATCCGGAAATTTACTCGGGGATAAAGCAAAAGGTTCAGGCCGGGCAGTGGGAGGCGGAGGGGGCCATGTGGGTGGAACCCGACTGCAACCTTATTTCCGGAGAATCCTTTATCCGGCAAATCCTCATCGGCAAGCGGTTTTTCAGGGAAGAGCTGGGCAAGGAATGCCGTATTTTGTGGCTTCCCGATACCTTCGGCTTTTCCTCCATACTGCCTCAAATTATGAAGGGCTGCGGCCTGGACTATTTCGCCACACAGAAAATCATGTGGAGCAAGACCAATACCTTTCCCTATAATCTGTTCAAGTGGAAAAGCGCCGACGGCAGCGAAGTGCTGGCCCTTCTTACCGGCAGCTACAACGGCAGCCTTTCCGGCGAGGAAATCGGAGGAAAATACGAAGCCATCCAAAAGGAGGCCCACTACGACGATCATCCCCTGCTCTACGGGTTTGGGGACGGAGGAGGCGGCGTAACCCAGGAAATGCTGGAAACCGCCCCGCGCCTGGATCGCTTCAGCAAAGCGGCCCGGTTTCAAATATCAACCGGTGAAGCGCTTTTCAGTAAGCTTGAGAAGACGGAAAACCTGCCGGTGTGGGAGGATGAGCTTTATCTTGAGGGGCATCGGGGAGTTTTTACCTCCCATGGGGAGCTTAAAAAGCTCAACCGGAGATGCGAACGCCTTTTGCGTGATACCGAGTTTTTCCTGACCCTGGCGGGCCTTCCCCGCGACAGCTTTGCCGCTGAGCTGGAAGCGCTGTGGAAGAAGGTTCTGACAAATCAGTTTCACGATATCTTGCCCGGCTCCTCCATTAAGGAAACCTTTGAGGACGCGGTGGCCTCCTACCGGGAGGTTGTGGGGGACGGGGAAGCCTTGAAGACGAGGGCCCTTCAAAGCCTCTATGAAGACGAGGAGAAACCGGAGGAAGAACACCCGGGTTTTAGCGTCTATACACTGTGGAATACCCTAAGCTGGGAACGGGAGGAGCTGGCTGTTATACATCCGGGTCCAAAGCTTTCAGGACAAGGCCTTAGGGTGACGGATGAAAAGGGTGAGGAAGTGCCTTCGCAACGCATGCGGGGGGGAGAGCTTGTTTTTCCTGTTTCCATTCCCTCCATGGGCTATCGAAGCTATAAGGTCTACGGGGATAGAAAGCCTATTCGGGACGGGAAACCCGAAAAGGGCAGCCTCAACGAAAAAGCAGAGCCGGGTCTAAAAAGAGGTGAAACCCTTTTTGAAAACCGGTATTTCCGTATTCGCTTCAACGAAAAAGGGAATATCGGCAGCCTCATTGATAAAAGGGCCCACAGAGAGCTTCTCCCGGCGGGGAAGGAAGCCAATCTGTTTCAGATTTTTGTGGACGAGCCCCAGCAGTACGATGCCTGGGAGGTAGAGGAGTTTGACAGCAACCGATGGTATGAAAACTTTGGGCTGGAGGAGCTTGCGATAGAAGAAGAGGGGCCGGTCATAAAGAGTCTGTGCCTTGTAAAAAGCTGGAATAAATCACGGATCCGCCAGTCGGTGATCCTTTACGAAAACCTGCCCAGAATCGATTTTAAGACCGAGGTTCACTGGCAGGAAGACAGAAAAATGCTGAAGGTGGCTTTCCCCGCGGATATAGCCTCAAATCAGGCTACTTATGATATCGCCTACGGAACCATTGTAAGGCCAACCCACAATAATACCTCCTGGGAACAGGCTAAGTTCGAAGTGCCTGCCCATATGTGGGCGGATCTTTCGGAATACGGCTATGGGGTAAGCCTGATGAACGACTGCAAGTACGGGTATGACATTAAGGGGAGCACCCTGAGGCTCACCCTTCTGAAGGCGCCTGTCAACCCCAATCCCCAGGCCGACAGGGGTGTCCATCATTTTACCTATTCCCTTTATCCCCACAAGGGATCCTGGCAGGAGGGAGAAACTGCCCGGCAGGCTTATCAGCTCAACACGCCTCTGACTGTACTTGAAAACAAAAGGCTGAGAGAAAAGGTAACTTCCGGTTCCTGGCTTGGGGTTGATTGCCCCAATGTTATTGTGGAGGCGTTAAAACCCGCCGAGGACGGTAACGGTATTGTTGTGAGGCTTCTTGAAAAGTTCGGACAGCGCTCTTGCGTTAACGTTAGGGTATGGAAGCCCATAGAGAAGGTATACCGGTGCAATATGCTGGAAGAGCCGTTGGAAGAGCTGCCGGAAGAGGCGCAGGGAAAAGCCTTTAATAAAGATGGAGAGGACGGCTTTACCTTCATTGCAAGGCCGTACAAAATTGAAACCTTCCGCATTCTTTTTTAATAGGCTTTTTAGAAATGGCGCTGCACAGCACAAAAGTCTGGAGTGTGGAACGAGGTTCGGATGAGAAAGAATGAATCAGGGATTTCCTTGTATTCCGATCTCAAAGATAGAAATTTTAATATTTAAAAAGCATAATCAAAATTGGTACAATATTACAAATTCTAGAAAATCCGAAATCTCTTATTGGGAGCGGGTTTTCTTTTTTTTACTCTGAAAGTTCACTCAGGATTTCTTCAGAAGATGCTGATAAAATTAAGAAAAATGTAGAAAAAGCTCGAAGGGACGCATGAGGAGGTGATGCGAAAAAAGAATGAATGCATGGCATAACCATTCATTTGGCTCCAGGTCACCACAATATCAAGAAAAAAGAGGAAGCAGGTATTATGAAAGCTAAGTTAATTTCAGGTATGGGTAAAAAAATACTGTCCTTCGTTCTGATTTTGGCCATGGTCCTTTCCCTGTTGCCGTCCCGTGCACTGGCGGCAGCGGCGGTGCCAAATACAGCCTGGATGACCGGGGCTTCCGGTGGGGAAGCAGATCCCTATATCCTCACAACCGTGGAGGATCTGGCCGGGCTGGCGCAGCTGGTAGTTGCCGGCAACTCTTTTTCCGGGAGATTCTTTGAGCTGCGGCCGACGGTGGGAGACAGCCTGGATTTCTCCGGCTATTCTCAATGGACGCCCATTGGTACACTGGAAGAGCCCTTCGAGGGAACGCTGGACGGAATGAACGTCACTTTGTCCCATTTTACCATTGAGGTCACGGATGGTGGTATTAATTTGGATGAGGCGCTCGGCGTCGGTCTTTTCGGCCGCATCGGGGCCGGAGGGACAGTAAAGAATTTAGTCCTGGAAGACGCAGACATCAATGTGAACTATACCACGATACTTCAGTCCTTTGACACCGTCGTCGTTTTTGACAGCTCTGACACCTACGCTTATGTCGGGGCGATAGCGGGGGTAAACGAGGGTACCATAGCAAACTGCCAGGTATCCGGCCAAATGGCGGTTGCCGGCAGAGACGTGGCGGCAGGCGCCATTGTCGGAAACAATGGCACCGCCCCCAACTTTAGTTGGTCGATTCCCGGTATTATCACTAATTGTGATACCGATGTGGATTTATCGGTAACAGCAGCAGGCTCTTGGGCTTACGCAGGAGGAATAGCGGGAAGCTCCAGGATAATGGGATCCCGAATTGAGAACGGTACCAGCACCGGGAGCGTCACCGGAAGCGCTGACGGGCCGTCTATGGTTTATGTTGGAGGCCTGGCGGGCTATTTAGAGAATACCAGCCTTTCCGACAGCTTTTCCTCCGCAGGGGTAAGCTTTACAACAAATAATACAACCCTATCGTGTGCCGGTGGACTTATCGGTACGGCCTATCAGAGCAGTATTTTAAACTCCGGATGCAGCGGGGATGTCCATGTGCAGGCAAACGGGGCGGCATACGCGGGAGGCCTGGCGGGGATGCTCCAAGGTACAAGGCCTGTCAGTAACAGCTACGCCACCGGGAATGTAGAAGCGGTAGCCGGCGGTATGTATGCAAATTCAAATGCCGGTGGGTTCGCAGGCTCAGTTGATGGTATGTCTGGCCCGATTCCCATTAACAACTGCTATGCTTCCGGAGATGTGTCCTCTGTGGCAACCGGCAGTGTAAATGCTTTTAGCGGCGGATTTTTGGCACATAGCAGGAATGCAGTCCTGACGGACTGCTATGCCACCGGAGATGCAAGAGCGGAAAGTCCGACTTATCTTGGATATGCCGGCGGATTTACAGCCTATGTTGCGGCGAGTTCGCGCTTTATCCGCTGCTACAGTGCCGGCACTGCCGGCGTTTTGGCTGCCTCTGCTGATGCAGGCGGTTTCTTCGGAATTATAACAGGTGCCGCTGAATTAACCGGAGTGTATTACAAGTCTAACGGAAACATCTCCGGAAGAACTTTACCGGGCACTACGGTAACAGGCGCTGCTGTATCCCTGCCCATTGGAACGATGACCGGCGACCAGGTGCTGACAGGCGCCATGTCCGGGCTGGTTAACGCAGGGGATACCTGGGTAAAGAGGCCTAATGAAGGAATAGCGGCTTCCTATCTGCCGGAGCTGGCAGTGTTTCACGATTCCGACACCCCCTCTGTTCAGGCGGCTTCCAAAATCAGCGTCCTCCTGGCTCCCGAGGTGACAGCGACTCTGACTCCTTCGACATGGGCTTCAGAGATTGACCCGCAAGCCCCTCTGAGCCTCACCTTTAATGTCAGCGTCACTCCCGTGGCGGGTAAGACCCTATCCATTTACAGAGCCGACAATGACGAGCTGGTGGAAAGTATTCCTGTGGATGACGGCGATCGTGTATCCATGGAGGGAAACACTGTTACCGCAAGGCCCTCTTCTGAGCTTTACTACAATGGGAGCTACTATATTCTGGTGGATTCGGGCGCGTTTGTATCCTCTGCCGGTAAAAAGTATGCGGGCATTGCAACAAATACAGGGTGGCGCTATATGACAGCCGAACGGCAGGAAGTCATTGCAACCGATTCCCAGGCTTTGGACTTTTATATGGAAAATTCTAGTGTATCCCGAATAAGCCTTTTGGAGGACGTTGCTTACGGCTATGACGGAGGAACCGTATCAAGGGATTTAACCATTGAGGGAAACGGCGCCGTCATTATGGCGGGAACAGGCGACCTATTTGATGTTAGACGGGAAGACGGTATTACGGTCACAGGGCTGGGAAATTACACCGACAAGAGTGTCTACCTTACTGTAGCCGGCGACGGGGAACCCGTACACCTGACCCTTGAAAACCTTACCCTGCGCAACGCCTGCGAAAAGAACGGCGCGGATAATACCCAGGACGGCCTTTTTGCCGTCATTAACCTCAAAACCAACGCGTCGCTTTCTATGGACAATGTGACTTTGGAGGAGTTCCACAATAACCCCACCCCTGGGAACGAGCTGTGCTTTGGTATTCACGCCGAGCCACGCGCCGCGTCCACTACCATAACGAACAGCAGCCTGGGAAGCAGCAATGCCTTCCGGAATGCCGTGGCCATTCGTGGCGGGGATTTCCAGATTACCGGCAACAGCTTTACAGGTACCGTTCATCCGGAAAGACTGAGGCAGTCCGACGGTTATGAGTACGGCATTTATATCTACGGCGGTGAAGGCCTCGTCAGCGATAACACTATTACCGGCTACGACAGCACGACCCAGGATGGTTATGCCAGCTCGGGCATCTCGGCCACAGCCTTTTACTCCGCAGACTATGTCATTGAGAACAACACCCTGTCGGGCAATTCCTTCGACATTGACCTGACTGCCGCCTGGTCGGACTTCTCCTCCAACACCTTCATGAGGGTTAACGGCATTGAGCTGGATGACAGCGGCGCTGCCTATGCCCTGGGGCAGCTCCTCGACAGCGCCAATCCGGGTTCCAGGATTAGCCTGACTCTGGATCAGAGCGATTTGATTCAGCTTGAAAATGACCAGGGAGTAGCCTACTATCAATGCTTTGGAGGCTATCGCTCCCACTACCTTTCCGTGGCGGCCACATCCCCCGACGCTATAGTTCTTCAATTGCCCCTGTGGGATCTGAAGGGTTTGGAAGCCGCCTCTTCCGTTGAGTTTGAAGCCCAGCTTGACGGGGAAAACCAGTGGCTCCCCCTTTATGCCGGAGAGACCAGGGTGACCACTCAAGCCACACTTGCTCTGGAACCGGGCTATATTTACCGCATCCGGGCAAAGCTTGTCCATACAACCGCTCCCGATGGAGACAATCCGGATGGAAAGGTTCTCATAACCTATACCAATTCCATTGTGACAGGGGATAACACTCCGCCGGTTATCAGCAATCTTCTTATCGGTTCGGTGGGCGTAAACACTGCCGCGTTTGATTTTACCAGCGATGAGGCAGGAAATATCTATTATCTGGTACTTCCCTCCAGCGCGGAGGCTCCCAACGGCCAAGAGGTGAAAACCCGGGGGACGGTGTGGATGCAAAAGGCGGGGACGGGAAGCAACAGCTTTTCTGTCTCGGGACTTGAGCCGGATACGGCCTATGTGATTTATCTTGTTGTCGAAGATGAATCCACCAATCTTTCTGAGGTTACAGCACTGGATTTTGCCACAAATGAGCTGCCCGTTGAGCAAAGGGCACCCGGTGCGCCTTCCGGCGTCTCGGCAGCAGCAAGCAACGCCCGGGCCATTGTTTCCTTTACCGCGCCTGGGGATGACGGAGGCAGCCCTATCACAGGTTATACTGTTTATGTTTACCGTAGTGGCATCAAGCAGGATAATTTAACCGTAACCGGTGTGTCTGCAAGCCCCGTTACCGTAACCGGCCTGACAAACGGTACGGCCTATTCCTTTACCGTTGTTGCTGTCAATGCAATCGGGGAAGGGGCTGAATCGGTTCTGAGCGAACGTGTTACTCCTAATGCTCCTCCCACAGACGAGGAGGATGAGGATGAGGATGATGAGGATGACAATACCGGTGGGAGCACCGGAGTCAATACCGGCGGGAGCACCGGAAGCACCCCTGGGGCTGAGACGGTGGAAGTGCTGATTAATGGCAAATCCGAAAATGCGGGTACGGCTACCACTGTGAAAAAGGACGGCAGAACTGTCACCACGGTGGTGGTAGACGCGAAGAAGCTGGAGCAAAAGCTTGCCGCTGAGGGCGATAACGCCGTAATCACCATACCGGTACTGAAGACGGAGGCTGATACCGTTGTAGCTAAGCTCAACGGCCGCATGGTAAAAAACATGGAAGGCAAGCAGGCGGTTATTGAAGTGAAAACCAATGATGCCGTGTACACCTTGCCATCCGGGCAGATCGCTATCGACGCTGTTTTAGCCCAATTGGGGAGCAATGTTTCCCTTGAGGCTATTGATGTTAGCATCGAAATCAGCGCGGCAAGCGATGAAATGGCCCGGATCGTTGAAAACGCCGCGGAGAAAGGCGCGTTTACCGTGGTGCTGCCGCCTCTGACCTTTACGGTAAAATGCACTGCGGGAGATAAAACAGTAGAGGTCTCTTCCTTTAACACCTATGTTGCCAGAACCGTCGCCATTCCCGAGGGAGTGGATCCCAGCAGGATTACCACGGGCGTTGTGGTGGATCCCGACGGTACCAGCCGCCATGTTCCAACTCAAGTAACCCTTGTTGACGGCCGCTACTATGCGGTTATCAAAAGCCTTACCAACAGCACCTATTCCGTTGTGTGGCATCCCATTGAGTTTAAGGATGTGGAGAAGCACTGGGCCAGGACAGCCGTTAACGATATGGGCTCCAGAATGATAATCAGCAGCGTATCTGGGAATTTTGACCCCAACCGGACCATTACCAGGGGCGAATTTGCGGCCATTATGGTCACAGCCCTGGGCTTAAAGCCGGGAACAGGTGAAAATCCCTATAGGGATGTCAAATCCGGCGACTGGTATCTGCCCTATGTTCAGACCGTCCATGCCTACGGGCTTATGTCCGGATACGGCAACGGCATCTTCGGGGCAAACGAAGCCATTACCCGCGAGCAGGTTACGGCTATCATTGGAAGAGCCATGAAACTGACGGAACTTGAAGCGGGATTGACCGGGGAGGACGTGAAGCTGGTTCTGTCGGCCTATACCGATTGGCAGCAGGCATCCTCATGGGCCAGGGAAAGCCTTGCCGCCTGCGTTAAAACCGGTATCGTTACCGGCACTGCCGCCGACAGATTATCTCCGAAAAACGCTATCACCCGGGCAGAGGTTGCCGTCATGGTAAGACTTCTGCTCATAAAGTCAGGCTTGATCTAGAGCGGGCAACGCCCGCAACCCAATTGGAGAGAAGCGACGATATAAATACTTGTTTTTTATTGACGCTTATCAGCGATAAGGTACTAAGAATAGGAACAACCGCACCCCTTGCCTTTCAGCCAGATTTGCTTATGCAAATGGCTGCCGGGCAGAGAAAAGCCGCCGGTCACAAGGTGAAGTGATCGGCGGCTTTTTCTTGTGCATTAGCCGGGGTATCTCCTTCAAATCATGGCAGGGATGATGAGGGCAGCGGTTGGTTAATTTTAAATACGCTTAGGAAGCATACAAACAAAAGCGCCGGATAATTCTTCCGAAAATGGGACAGCATAGAGCAAAAGCGCCGGATAATTCTTCCGAAAATGGGACAGCATAAAGCAAAAGGAGACGATGGAATATGGTTTCACACAAGGGCGCCATCAGTTTCGGACTGGTGCATATTCCGGTAAGCCTTTATACGGCTACCCAGG
>JAFADM010000042.1 GCA_023424865.1 Bacillota bacterium
TACGGCTGTCGCTGCGGTTTGAAAACCGATCCCCGGAGGCGGTACCCTATTCCGTGTTTAAGGCTGGCCTGCGTTTAAAAGGAATTCATGAGGGGAATGTAACGATTCCTCACAATATCTATAACGACAATCCTTCCGCCGATCCCGCGCGGATTGTTCCTCATATCGGAAAGGCCGAAGGGGGAGGCCTCCTTGTTGAGGAGCACCGCCTTCCCATCCCCGGAGTGAATGCCGAATGGGAGGAGTCGGGAGAAAGCCGTTATGTAACGCTCTTTTCAGTACCCGCAATTAGAGACGGCGAGGACAGCGAATACTGGTCCCTGGGTGTTATGCGTGAAGGCGGACTTCACCTTATGTCCTTAAGCGGGCCAACCCTTTTTAACGGGGTTAAGGATATGGTCTACGCCGGGAAAAACGCTTTTATTCCTTTTGAGCGGGGCTATAAAAACCTGGAGCCCGGAGAAGCTTATGAAAAGGAATTCCTTATCGATTTTGGGTTTACGGAAAAGGGGAGAGGCTTTCGGAGCCTTGTGCAAAAGGGCTGGGAGCTTTACCGGCCTGAAAGCCGTCCCGCCCTCTCACTTAATACACTTATACTCCTTAAGTCCAACTGCCTGGATACAAGGTATCACATGGATGGGGAAGCCAAAGGGTATCTGACCTTCGGATCCGCCAATGCCTTCGGTAATCGTTCCGGGCGTCCGGATTATTTCCTGTACGGCTGGACGGGAGAAGCCTTGAAGCTGGCCTGGTGCGATATGATGCTGGGACTTTCCTCCAATTGTTCCCAGCGCATGGATAAAGCCGTGGCTACTGTCGCCTTTTACCTGGAAAACGGTGAAAATGAAAAAAGGCCCGGTATGCGCTGCGGTTATTATCTGGTCGGAGAAAAAGCCTGGAGAGGCGGGGGATGGGACGATAAGGAGTATTTTTCCTCCCGCATTCAGGGAGAAGCCCTCTATGACAGCCTGGACTTTCTGCTTCTTATGCGAAAGCTGGGCTTAGCCGTGCCCCCTCCTTGGGAAGAGGCCATAAAACGCGGGCTTTCCTTTGTCATGTCCGCGGATTCCCAGAATTCAAAAGGACTTTACCCTCTTTTGTGGAACAGCCTGGGTCAGCCTGTGGGGGACGACGTCAATTCAGCGGGGATAAGCTGTATCATAGCCCTTTTAAAGGCCTATACCTATTTCGGTGAGGATAGCTATCTGGATTATGCCAAGCTTAAGCTGGCCCTTTATTATGACTGTCAGGTAAAGGATTTTGCCTACCCCTTTTCCAGAGCTACCATGGATGCCCGGTGCGAGGATAAGGAGGCGGGAATGTTTTTCTTCCTGGCAGCCTACGAGATGTTTAAAATAACCGGGGATGCGGTATACAGGGAATGGGCGGAGGTGTCGGCGGACTGGATACTGACCTTTGTCTATTTTTGGGAGACGGGTTTTAAAAAAGACAGCTATTACCGGCAGAAGGCTTTTAAAACCACGGGCTGGCCCGGCGTCAGTGTGCAGAACCATCACCTGGACGTTTTTTTTCCTTGCTATGAGATGTATGATTTTGGTCTCATTACCAATAACCCTCTTTATATCCATATGGGAAAAACCGTGTTCAACGCTTTTTCCCACGGCATTTGCACCCAAAAGGGCGAATGGGGCTTTGATGTATTGGGGGAGCAAACGGAGCAGTTTTATCAGACCAATTTCTTTATGAGCAATTACCCGGATCTGCTTTACTGGGTTAAGGAGTGGCGACGGGGTATAAGGCTGTGGAATCCGTCCTGGATTATCGCCCAGGTTTTAAAGCCGGCTGTTGAGTTCAGGGAAATCGGCGTGAGAACAAAGGAAGGATAGGGGAATGCTTCAATGATAGAAAAATTAGCCTACAGGAACAGATGCCTTCGAACCAAAACAGGCAAGCTTCTGTTCGGACCCACAGGAAGACGGCTTTTTGCCGATTATCTGGATAAAAAGCCCGGCTTCTCGGGACGAATTGATTTTATACATAAAATTAACCTTACATCCCTCTTTACCGTCGATTGCAGCGCCGATTGCGACTTTGAAACCGCCGAAGCCGTATGGTATGCGGACAGACTGACCCTGTGCCTTGTAAGCGGGGGCATAGCCTTTTCCGAAACCAAGTTTATTACGGAAAACGATTGTGCTGTTTCCTGCCAGTATTGGGAAAACAATACCTCGCAGCCCGTTTCCCTTTCCCTGGAGGTTGGGGCCGACCTTTGCACAAAGGAAAAGGATGTGAAAACCGGAGCCCGGATGCTTATAACACCCTCAAGCCGTCACGGGTACAGGACAGGAGCCGCCGTTAAATCGGATATCCAGCTTGAACAGAACCCTCTCATTGTAAAACCCGGCCAGAGCGTGACCTTTACCGTGGTGGCCGCCGTGGGAAATCTGGAACAGGAGCCTCTGTCCAGAATTGCCGAGAAGGCCGAGCAGTTCTTTAAAAACGGTGTGGATTATACCGAGAGGCAAAGAGCGGAGTATGAGGCCTTTTTTGACCATGCTCCCCGGTTCAGCTCCAGCAGTGAGATATTAAATACAACATGGGCCTACCGGTGGTTTCTGCTGCGCCATAATCTGGCCTTTCCGGATATGGGGAACCTTCAGGGTGCGGTGATGTACGAAGGCCGATCCCATAAAATGAAAAAGGACCCCTTAAATCCGTCAGGATGGGAATTCAGCAAGCTTATCAACCTGTCCACCCCCCTTCACCTTACCGATTTCAGGTGGTACGGAAAAAAGGAATACCTTTACGATATGGTCAGAAACATGATCCGCAATCTTGACGAAAACGGCATTTTCTGCTCGGCGACAGTGGGGGAAAAGCTCCATTCCTACGCCAATTACGGCGTTTACGGAATTTATAAGCTCTGGCAAACCGACGGCAACACGGAGTTTATAAAAGAAATTATGCCCGACATAAAAAAGTATGTCCACCGTGAAACAAAGGTGTACAGCAGAGGCGACAACCTCCAGATTGAGATTAAGCACAACCGTACGGGCAAGGAATATCAGCCCAGCTACTGGTATTTTCATAACTTCCCCCACAATCCCAAGGAGCCTCAGACCTATACCCCTTTAAAACGGGTGGATCGTTCGGTGTACCACTACCTTAACGTCATGGGAGCCGCTTATCTGTGCGAGGCGGTGGGAGATGACGACGGCCGCATGTTTCTGGATATCGGAGAAGAGATTAAAAGGGACATACTCAAAAAGATGTGGGACAAGGATACGGAATTCTTTTATGATGTGCATCATGAGACCGATGAAAAGGCGTATGTGAAGAATATCGTGGGCGTTTATCCCTACTGGGCGGACATTACGGGCAGGGAGCATCTTCCTGGGCTGGAGCTTTTATTTGATAACCGGTATTTCAACACCGGATGCCCTTTTCCCTCCGTCGCCAGGGACTGCCAGGTATACAGCCCCATGGGAAGCTGGAACGGAAATTATATCAAGGGCAGGGACGGATGTGTCTGGTGCGGCCCCTCCTGGCCTTACACCACCTGTATCGCACTTGACGCCATAGGCAAACAGAGCCGGAAAAACAACCATGTCTATGACAGCGAGTTTATCCACTATTTGAAGGAATACTCCCTCCAGCACTACAGGGACAGGGATCTCAAACGACCCTACATGGTGGAGCATTATAATGCGGAAACAGGGGAACCCTTAAGCGATGATGTGGATTATAACCATTCCTATTACATTGATTTAATCATCACCTATGTTGCGGGTGTGGAGATAACGGAAAAAGGGCTGGCCTTCAATCCCCTGGACTGCGGTCTTAATTACTTTGAACTGGATCGTCTGTCCGTCAGGGGGGATACCTATGCCGTAACCTACCGAAGGCCTGGCTGTGAGGACGTTTCCTGCTCACATATCCTGGAAGGCTACACGGTTTATAAAAACGGTGAGATTCTGTTAAGCAGGAAGCAGGGGACAGAGGCTTGAAATAGGATGAGAAGGTTGGTTTGTGGATGAAAAATATAAAAGCCAACGGTTTTTTCGTACCGATTGTTATTTCCTTTGCCATTATCTGCCTGATTATGCTGCTTGGCGTGTCGGTCAGCTACCTGCGCAGCACAAGGGTTGTTAAAAGCAATATTGAAAACTACAATACGAGCATCGTCATGCAGATAAAATCCGCCATAGACAGCGGTATCGACAACGCCGTACAGAAGCTTTACGACTACTGCTACGACAAGCGGATTAATGAATACGCGGGGATGGAAAATTTTTACGATCCCGAGACCATTATGACATCCCTGGATATTATCAATATGAGCAGCACCGTATGTCTGACCAATAAATATCTGACGGATATTTTTGTTTATTCGGATCGTACGGGAATTGTGGTCAACAGGACGACGTATTACAAGGCAGAGGACTTTTACAGGGAAAAAATGGGCTCCTTTGGGCTGTCTGAGGAAGAATGGGACTCGGTTCTCCATTCCTACTCCAATTTCAAGTTCTTTATTTCCAGGGGTCCCAATGAAAACATCCTTGTTTTAAAGGCCATAACAAGAGGCGTTAATGAAAACGTGGTGGCCGTTGTCGGAGTTATGATTGACGGGGCTGAGCTGAGCAGTATTTTAAAGGTTCAGGGCACGGTCAATGGAATGAACACCTATATTCTGGATGACAGCGGCGGGGTGGTAGCCTATTCGGGGGCTCCGCCTCAGGAGAAAATCAGCTTGCCCGCCTCGAGCAAAACCTCCGGGCCGGGCCTGTATTATGCAGAAATTGACGGCGTTCCGTCCCTGGTAACCTATGTCCTGTCGGCCTATAACGGGCTCCATTATGTTGGCGTGGTTCCCTCCAGCATCATTATGACGGATCTCAACTATATCCGGACCATGACCCTGATTATTATTATCCTCTTTATTCTTGCGGTTGCGTTTCTGTCCGTCTATATCAATAAAAAGGCTTACGGGCCTGTAAAAAACTTTATCGCCCGTATAAAGGGTTCCGTCTCCAACAGCGATGCGGATAATGATTTTTCGGGCATTGTGGAAAACCTGGAGCGCTCTCTTAAGGAGAAGGAGGACATAAAAAAGAATATTAACGATCTGTTCCCCATTATTAAAAACAATATTTTGCTTTCCCTTGTCAGTGAGGAACGGGATGAGGGGAATTTAAGCGATCTGGAAACCTACAATATCCGTTTTAAGTACAATGCCTTTGTGCTTCTTATTATTGAAATAGAGGATGCAAACCAGTTTATAACCGGCACGGATCATGAGGAAAAGGCTCTTTTAAAGTTCACCATAAACAATATCGGGCAGGATATTTTCAGTGTCCTGGGAGATATTTGCCCTGTGGAGTACAGCAATGACAAAATAGTGTTCATCCTGAACTTCGACAAAAACCAGAAAAACGCCGAAGAGCTGATACAAAACTGTGCGGAAGAAATTCTGAAGGTTCTGAAAAATTTGTTTTCTCTAACCATTACCATCGGCATCAGCAACAGCGGCACAAGGCTGAGCTGCTTAAGCGATTTGTGCCGTGAGGCTGAGGAAGCCCTTGCCTATAAGTTCTTAAACGGTATCAATACGGTTAACCGGTTTCAGAATATTGAATTCAACGCAAGCGAATATTTTTATCCTGTTTATATGGAGTACAAGCTCATCAACAGCGTAACGGTGGGCAATGAAAAGCAGGCGCTGGATATTTTAGAGGAAATATTTGTAAACAACTTTAAAAAGAACAGCCACCCCATAAAATATTCCCGATGCCTTTTTTTCGATATTATCAGCACGGTGCTGAAGATGTCCAACGAGCTGAAAATTGATTTGGACAATGTCTTTCATACGGGCTTCAATATTGAGAAGGAATTGATAGATTGCCAGACCGTGGATGAAATGTATACCGTAATCCGTCAAATTATCGTCGAAATATGCCGGTTTGTGAACAACCGGACCAAGAGCAAAAACGACGAGCTCTTAAACAGCATAATGGAGCATATCGGCAGGAATTACACCAACGAGCAGATTTGCATTGCCTCCATTGCCGATGCGGTGACCATCACCCAGAATTACCTTTCCCATTACTTTAAAGAAAAAGCGGGAATTCCGGTTATGAAATACATTGAGTCCCTGCGAATTGCCAGGGCCAAGGAGCTGCTTTTAGAATCGGACAAAACACTGGATGCCATTACCAGAGAAATTGGCTTTTCCAACAGCGCCGTGTTCATCCGGGCATTTAAGAAAAATGAAGGCATTACACCGGGCCAGTTCAGGGAAAAAAACCCGGAAGACCCGGCATACCCATGAACTGAAAGAGTAAAGCGAGATAGGGGAGAACAGGAAATGAGGCTTGTCATTCTGGCAGATGATTTTACGGGAGCAATGGATACTGCCGTAAGGTTTTCAAAATGCAACATCCCTACATATGTCTTTGTCCGTCACGAGCCTGTGCTGGAGTCCTGGCCCGAGGAAGCGGGTGAGCATGAGGTGGTGGTTGTCAATATGAACTGCCGCCATATGCACAAGGACAGGGTCTATGATATGGTATGCGCCTTGTGGCGGCGGCTTTCATTAAACCGGTGCCACCTGTACATTAAAACAGATTCCGCGCTGAGGGGGAATATTGAGGCCGCGTACGAGGCTGTCCGGGATATGTGCCAAAAGCCCATTCTGTTTGTACCTGCCTTTCCCGAATCAGGCCGAACAACTGTTGACGGAAAGCAATACGTCAACGGTTCACTTTTAGAGGAGTCGGTTTTTGCCAGGGACCCGCGAAATCCCATGACAAACAGTCAGGTTGCCGCCATTATTAATACCAGGGGAAGCCTTAAAATTAAACAGGTTTCCATGGACGGGCTTTCGGAATTCAAGGATGGGAGCGGTTATGACGTTATTGTCTTTGATTGTGATTCGCAGGAGCACATGGTTAAAATCGGGGCCGCTTTAAAGGAGAGGAACCTCCTTTCTGTTACAAGCGGCTGTGCCGGCTTTGCCGCTGTCCTGCCGGGACTTCTGCCTCTTACCCTCAGGGAGCCCCAGGCTTTAAAGGTCAGGGAATCCACTCTTGTTTTTTGCGGAACGGCAAATGCCGTCAGCTTTGCTCAGCTTGAGAGAGCCCGTCACTCCGGTGCCCGACTGTTTATGGTTACGCCCGTCATGCTTATTTCAGAGGATTGGTCGGGGCTTTTGGAGCAGCTTGCACAAGAGGCTGTACGACAGATGGCGTCCGGCGTGCCTTTTATTGTCTGTACCGCGGAAAAAGAGGAGGATATTCAATGGTCCAATGCCTTCTGGCAGCAGACGGGTATGTCCAGGGACGGGCTGCACCATCGCATTTACCGGTTTTTCAGCCTCCTGTCCGCATCACTTATGGACCGTTACGCGGTAGGCACCCTGGGCATTATCGGCGGGGATATGTGCGAGGCGGTGCTGGACGGCCTGAAAATCAGCCACGTTGTGGCGCAAAATGAGATTGAGGCGGGGATTCCCGTTAGTATGGCCAGCTATAGGGGCAGACCCTTTCGGCTTATTACAAAGTCAGGGGGGCTTGGCTCGCAGGAGGCCATCATAAATATGACCCAAATAGAAGGAGAGCAGGTATGATAGGTATTACCATGGGCGACGGCAATGGCGTCGGCCCGGAAATTATTCTGAAAGCTGTAAGAGACGGTAAAATACAGGGCGATTATGTTGTTCTTGGTGATTTTTCCGTTATGGATTACTGCAACGGCAGACTTGGGTACCGGGTGCCCTTAAAGGGGATCAAAAACCTCAGTGAGAGGCAGAGTGATTTTTTGAATGTACTTGACGAGGGCCTTCTAACTAAGGAGGACATTACGCCCGGGAGGATTTCCGAAAAGGTGGCGGCTGCTTCCAGAGCCTATGTGGTGAGAGCGACAAAAATGTGTCTTGACGGAAGCCTTAGCGCCATGACCACCCTGCCGGTGAACAAGGAAGCCATACGCCTGAGTGATCCTGGCTTTACCGGCCATACGGAGCTTATTGCCGAGCTTTGCCGTCAGGATTCCTATACCATGATGCTGGCTTCGGAGAAGCTTACCGTAACCCATGTCAGCACCCATGTATCCCTTGAGGATGCCATAAGAAGTGTAAAAAAGGATCGGATTCTCGATGTAATTGAGCTGACTCACAATGCCCTGAGCCGCTTTATTAAAGAACCGCGAATCGCCGTGGCCGGCCTCAATCCCCATGCGGGGGAGGGCGGCGCGTTCGGAACCCAGGAAAAGGACGAGATCCGGCCGGCGGTGGAAGAGGCTGTCGCCCGGGGGCTTTTATGCACAGGCCCGGTAGCTCCGGACACTGTTTTTTTGAAAGCGGCCAGGGGCGGCTTTGACGCGGTTGTGTGCATGTATCACGATCAGGGGCATATTCCCATGAAGTTACTTGATTTTGACGGTGGTGTCAATGTTTCCTTAGGACTGGAGGCTGTGAGAACCAGCGTGGATCACGGCACCGCTTTTGATATCGCTTATCAGGGAAAAGCCGCAGATCAAAGCTTTGTTGCTGCCTATAACTATGCACTTAAAATACAACGCACTTAAAATACACCGCATTTAAAATTCAGCTGAAGGAGGAAAACGAAATGTATAAGCCATTTGGCGTACTTCCGGCCATGACCACCCCCATGACGGCCGCGGAGGAGGTCAGCGAGGAGCTGCTGCGAAGCGAGGTCAGGCGCTTTCTAAAATCAAAGGTTCACGGTCTGTTCTGTCTTGGGACCAACGGTGAATTTTATGCCCTTTCGAGGGATGAAAAAATAAGGGTAATGGAAATTGTCGTAGACGAGGCAGGGGGAAGGCTGCCGGTTTGCGCAGGAGTGGGCGCCGTGACCACAAAAGAGACGGTGGCTCTAGCTGAGGCAGCCCAGCAAATCGGCGTTGACGCGCTTTCGGTGATTACCCCCTATTTCGGGCAGGTGACGGAAGGGGAGCTCATTAGCCATTACAAGGCCGTGGCCTCAAGCGTGGATATTGGCATCATTCTCTACAATATTCCTGCCAGAACAGGCTGCGCCATCAGCAGAAAGGCCGTGAGCACCCTGGCGGGAGTAAAAAATATTGTGGGGATTAAGGATTCAAGCGGAAATTTCGATACGATTCTTCAGTACCTGGAGGTGACAGAAAGGCAATTTCCCGTCCTCTCGGGCAACGATTCCCTTATACTGTATACCCTCATGGCCGGAGGGTGCGGCGGAGTTGCCGGAACCGGAAATCTGTTTCCCAATAAAATGTCGGATATTTACAACCTGTTTCAGGCGGGAGAGCTTGATAAGGCACGTGAGATACAGGACGGCATCCGCTTTATACGGGACTGCTTTTACCTTGGAAACCCCAATTCCGTGGTGAAACGTGCCGTGAACCTTCTGGGCATTGAAGCGGGACCGGTAAGAAGTCCCTTTGGCGGGGATTACACTCAATGGGATCCGGTTTTGCGAAATGTCATGGAAAAGCATTATAAGGACTGGAATTAGGAGGGCAAAATGGCAATCGGTACAAATTTAAATATTCTCCATCTGCCCCGGAAGGTTGTTTCGGGCAGGGGCAGCTTTTCTAAGCTTTCGGAGCATATCCGGAGTGATGCTGTAAAAAAGATACTTATTATCACAGATAAAACCATTGAAACACTGGGGCACAGCGGCAGGCTAAAGGACAGTCTTGCCCGGGACGGCTATTCCGTCGACGTTTTTTCGGATATAAAGTCCGAGCCTACCGTAGCCCTTATAAAAACCGTCTGTGCAAACGACGATTATATGGGAGCGGATCTTATTCTTGCCGTAGGCGGAGGAAGCGTTATCGATACGGCTAAAATTGCCGCTGCTGCGGCGAAAAACCCCGAATTCAGGCAAAATCCCACCGATGGAGGGCTTATAAAGGCAAAGGGATTAACGCTCGTTGCCGTTCCCACAACGGCGGGCACCGGGGCCGAGGCCACTCCCAACGCTATTTTGCTGGATGAGGAGGCAAAAACAAAGCTTGGAGTGGTAAATCCGCTGATGATACCGGATCTGGTAGTTTTGGACTGCACGCTCACCGAATCCCTTCCAAGGCATGTGGCCGTATCCACGGGCCTGGACGCCCTAGCTCACGCACTTGAGAGCTATTTGTCCAAAAAGGCCAACGGATTTACGGATATGTTCGGCCTTCAGGCTATGAGGCTTATTTTCGGCAACCTGGCGGAGGCCTGTGAGGGGGATAATCCCGATGCGCGCCAGAACATGCTTATGGCCTCCTTTTATGCCGGGATATGCCTGGTAGGAGCATCCACCCATATCGTTCATGCCATGGCATACCCCCTTTCGGGCGAGTACCATGTGCCTCACGGCGTCGGCATTGCGGCACTGCTCCCGCCGGTGATTGAGAAGCTTCAGGACACCTGCAGCGCCCGCCTGTGCGAAGCAGCCGAAAGCCTGTGGCATAAAAGCTTTGAGTGTGAAAAGCAAGGCGCTGCCTTTTTTGTAAACGCCTTAAAAGCCCTTGCCCAAAGGCTGGAGGCTGTTTATTCCATGGCAAAATACGGCGTTACGGAGGATCGGCTTTTGGAGATGGCCCTGGATGCCCGGAAAAATGAACGGCTGTTTCTTCAGGCGCCTGTGGCTATGGATGCAGAGACACTGGCATCCATTTACAGGCAGATTCTATAAACCTAAATACCTTAAAGCTGATACGTGCCTATAAAACAAGCTGCCGCATAATGGCTTAAAGTATCAATACATTAAAGCGATCTTTGCCCGCAATTCAATTGGATAAAGTCACTGAGAAAAATTTTGTTTTTACGTTTTTCAGCTATAAGGTAATAAGTTATATTGTAATTGCTTTATAGCAATTGGTTGCGGGCATAGCCCGCTTAAGGAAGGAGGGTCAGACGATGAATTATAGGGAAACCATTGTAAGCCAGAACAACCTACGATGCCATAATACTGAAAAAGCAGATATCCGGTTTGGGGACGGCGGACTTCGGCACGCGGTGGGTGCGTGTAACTACCAAATCGTAAGGTCTGCCAAAAACACATCGCTCTCTCCCGAAGGGCGCGGCTGGACTTACAACCATGCCTCCATGCTGGTTTACTGGAAGGAGCATTTCCTTGTTGAATACTTGGCAGGTCCTGCCGGTGAGCATGAGCCTCCGTCCGCCGTTTTTTTATGCCGTTCGGCCAACGGGAGAGACTGGAACAGCCCAAAAGAGCTCTTTCCTCCGGCTTCGGTAAGCAAAGCTCCCTATAAAGGGCCTGGAAAGGAACTCATTCAGGGTGAGGAAACGCCGTGTATTGTGCATCACCGGATGGGCTTTTTTGTTACCGCCGACGGAAGGCTTCTGGCCTCAACCTTTTATGGTATCAGCCCAAACTGCCATATCAGTCCCAACAATGGCTATGGTGTTGGCAGGGTTGTGAGGGAAATTAGAGAAGATTTTTCATTTGGGCCCATTTTCTTCTTGAAGTATAATCTTCCAGGAGGTTACAATAGGAATAATACCAGTCATTTTCCGTTCTACCTGGAAAGTGAGGACAAGGGTTTTGTGGAAGCCTGCAACGAATTTCTGAGCCACAGGCTGGCAACCCTGCAATGGCAGGAGGAGGAATGCTTTGATGAATCCTTTACACTGCCCCGCGGCGGAAAGGCTTTCGGCTGGTATACCCTCCCTGGCGGTGATGTGATGGGCTTTTTTAAAAACGCCATGACAAGCCTGAGCAGGGACGGAGGCGAAACCTGGAGTGAGCTTGAAAAGGCTTATTCCATTGAAACCTCAACAGGTAAAATGTGGAGCCAAAAAACCGGTGACGGCCGTTATGCGCTGGTGTACAATCCCACCACGGACAGCGCTCACCGATGGCCTTTGGCAGTGGTGACAGGGGATAACGGGATTGATTTTGACAATCTCCTGACCATTACTCCGGAGGTGTCGCCCTGCCGTTATGAGGGAAAGCTTAAAAACCTTGGCCCTCAGTATGTCCGGGGCATAACCGAAAACAATCCCCAGCCGGAGGACGGTGCTCTGTGGCTGACCTACAGCGTTAACAAAGAGGATATCTGGGTCTGCCGGGTTCCTGTTCCCATTACAGGACAGGAAACGGAAAATGTCAGAGAGGATTTTAGTGCTTCAGCTCCGGAAGGACCGGCAGAGGGATGGAACCTTTATGTGCCCAAATGGGGTGAAGCCCGGGTGAAGGCCTATCCTTCGGACAACGACAAAAGCCTGTATCTGACAGATTGGGATCCTTACAACCGGGTGCTGGCGGAACGGATGTTTGCCCCGGGAGTACTCATTAAGGCAGAGTTTCGGCTGATGGTGAAAAAACCGGAGGGAGAAAAGAGTGTGGCTGTATTTCTCCAGGATCGCCACGGCGCAGCTCCCGTGAGTCTGCTGTTTTCTTCAGACGGCGGCCTGTATCTGCGCTCGGGCGGCCTTAATAAGAGGATTTGCGCTTGTGCCTGCGAAGCCTGGCTTGATGTTTCGGTTACCGCAGACTGCGTCAAAAACAGGGTTGTCGTAACTGTTTCCTCGGAGGCAGAAACGACCGAAAAGAGCTTTGATTTTGCTCAATCCGTGCATATGCTGGAGAGAATCGTTTTTACCACAAAATACACGCTGCCCTTCCAGGACCTTGAGATAAACGGAAGAAACGGAGATATCGGCATTCTGCCTCAAGCCGATGCTCCCCATGCCAAAACCGAATGCTATATCAACACTCTGCGGGTGGACACCCTTGAAAAGGAGTAAGCTCATTGCCATACGCCCTTCGTTACCTTCGGAGGGAAAGGTTTAACATATGTAAGTGCCTTTATCTTATCTGTTATTTCTTCCTGATAGGGAGCTTGTAGGGAGCTCTTTAAAAGGGGGTGCCGGGTTCTTGTGACCCGGCTTTTTTTTATTGTAAAACAACAAGGTCCCCGGGTGGGGTTCTTATTCCTAAGTTGTAGCGCCATAGTGTAAGGATTTATGCTAAATTGCGAAGCAGAGGATACGAAACACCTCCATTGCAACTGATATTGACATTAATTATAATTAAATGTTGTGATTGATTGCTGGATAAGGTATTTTGAATCAATTAAACTATGAATAGCTGGAGCGTAAAATATGATAAGTACGAATTTGCATATGCTTAGAAAAATAAACAAATACACTCAGGAAGAGGTCGCGGAAAAAATAAACGTCTCCCGTCAGGCGGTTGCAAAATGGGAAAACGGCGATAGCCTTCCGGATATCGCTAACTGCATTGCGTTAGCAAAATTATACGATGTAAGCCTGGATAATCTGGTTAATGAAGGTGACGAAACCGATGCGCACCTTATTCCTCCCAAAGGCAAGCATATTTTCGGAACGGTCACGGTGGGGGAACGAGGTCAAATCGTTATCCCCAAAAAGGCCCGGGAGGTATTTCAATTTAGCCCGGGGGATAGCCTGATGATACTTGGGGACGAGGCCCTTGGAGGCATTGCCATATTAAAAACAGAGCTATTTATGCAAAATATGGAACCCTTAATGGATGCCATCCTCCGACCGGTCAAAAATGAAGGACAAGTAAAAAATGAATAGGGAGACGAAAAGGTGAAAAAAATGCCAATTGTGTATGGAATAATCGGGATTGTTTTAATCTGCTCGGTTGCTCTGATAGGAAGATATCTTTATAAGAATAGCCATTATGACAAGGCTTTGATGAAGATGATAACCCAGGCGGGAGTTGACAGCAAACAGGTAACGCTGCCGGATGGCTCTGTTATAAGCTATGGCGAAGGCCCTGACAATGGCCCCTCATTGCTTTTGATTCATGGGCAGACCGTAGCGTGGGAGGACTATGCCAAGGTACTCCCTGAGCTGTCAAAATCTTTCCATGTTTATGCCGTGGATTGTTACGGACATGGTGAGTCAAGCCACGAAGCCAGTTTATATTCCTGCCAGGCTAATGGAGAAGCACTTATTTGGTTTATAAACAATGTTATTAAAGAGGAATGCTATTTATCAGGACATTCCTCCGGCGGTATTCTGGCGGCCTGGGTTGCCGCTAACGCGCCTGAACAGGTTAACGGACTTGTTTTGGAGGATCCCCCTCTTTTCCGTGTTACACCGGAAGAGATACAGAAAGACAACGGCGCTTTTGCCTGGTACGATGCCTATTTGGTTACACATGCTTTTGTAGATCAAACAGTTGAAAAGGACTTTTCCTTGTATTATCTCAAGCACAGCTACCTGCTTACTCTTTTTGGAGGATTAAAGGATAAGATTGTAGAATCGGCAGTGAAGTATAGGCAAGAAAATCCGGGTGAGCCTATTAAAATTTCCTGGATTCCATATACCTGGGTGAGAACCCTTCTTTATATGGACAATTACGATCCTCTCTTTGGAAACGCTTTTTACGATGGCTCATGGATGGAAAATGTCGATCAGGAGAGCATTCTTAAAGGCATTAGATGTCCTGTCATATACATAAAGGCCAATACCCAATACGGTAAGGACGGCGTTTTGTACGCAGCCAATACCGATGGCGATGGGGACAAGGTTCAGGCTTTAATTGGAAATTGCGAAAGAATAAACATAAAATCCGGGCATGATATCCATTTTGAACACCCTGAGGTATTCCTGTCTGCCTGCAAAAAGCTTTTAAATAAGAGATAAGCTTCTTCCGAGGGGCTATGGCTCATTACTTAGGGCTATGGCCCATTACTTAAAACAGGGAAGCTGCATGAAGGCGGCCCTGAGCTTTTGTTTTGCGCTGTGGAACAGTTTTTCGTCCCGCCGGGTCACTTCTTCCTCGCCAAAGTACCTCTCTTCAATGTATTTTGTGTACCGAAGCTCAATCAGTACGCCTTCAAGGCATTCCCCGAAAAGCGTGCGGTAATGGCTTATGGCGTGTCCCCCCATAATCGCATTATCCAAAACAGTAAGAGCCTGCCGGCAAAAAGAGCTGTGAATGTGGTTCAGAGTTTCAACGCAGGAGGTCTGGCCCCCCTTGTTGGAAAGGTAGACGTCCTGATTGCCCCCTTTGACAAAGTCAATGAAAAAGCTGTGCAAATCCAGTAAAAGTACCGTGGAATGCTTCTTAAGCTTTTCCTTGATTAGCTTTTCCAGCGCCTCATGATAAGGCATATAATAGAGGGCTATCCGACGGTTGATTTCATCTTCTCCGGGTGGTGACCGGTAAAGCGGTTTTCCCTGGGTGTTCTCCTTATAAACAACGGTTTTTCGGTAATCTCCGGTGCCGTTGGCCGATGCAGAGCGGTTCACGTCCACCACATAACGGCTCAGATGATTGATTAAGGTGGTACAGCCCATTTCCGGCAAAAAGTCATAAAGCTCCGGCAAAAACCAGTCGGTATTGGACAGACACGCGGTTGCAAGCAGGTTTCTCTTTATATCGGGAGGAACAAATGTACCGCTGTGAGGTAGGTTTACTACCACGGGAAAACGGTGAATAGCTTCATTTATTACAGTGAAGTTGGACATGGCGATACCTCATTATGTAAGATACATGAAATGTCAAATTGCCGCAAAGGGACTTGGAGAGCGGCAATCATGCCAAATAGTATGGGAGGTCGGCTGTCCAACTAATGGGCAGCCTCCTACCCGATCCGAGCTTCCTTTATGGATTCTAAACTAAGCTTGTTTTCCTGCGACATATGTAAGCTTTTTCTGCTATTTTTGAAACTATCTGAGAGCTTAAAATGTTATAGCAAATTGTCAAAATAAAAACAACCGTAATCTGAGCAAAAACGAAAAAGAAAAATACTTTATTTTGTTCTCGTCTAAAGATTTAAGAGCTGTTTCTTTTTCAGCTGAAATTCTTCTTCAGTAACTAAGCCCTTACTTTTCAGGTCAGCAAGCTTTTCGATCTCCGCCAATGAGTTATTACCTTGAACAACTGTTTGATGAGTGGCAGGTTGCGACTTTTCCAAGATAATATTGCATATGCGCTGAGCATCTTGTTGCCTGAGGAAGCCAGGAGCGTACTCCACGGGCGCACTTCCTACTATGCCAAAGTTTATCTTAATTTTACCGAGTCCACCAGGTACAACGGTGCAGCTGCTTATAGATCGATACGGAAGAACAGTAATAGGTTTAAGCATTTTACCTGGTGTTCCAATAATCAAGCAATCATCAGTACCTAGCAAATAGGGGTATCTGGATACAAGACCACCTTTCCCGGCGTAAAAATAAATAGGAGTATCATTAGTAATTGCTCCAAGCATTTTGGCATGCCTTTTATAAACACGAAAAACGCCAGGTTTTTTATCATCCTTTAAAAAAACGTTAGAACCCATATAATTCACTCCTTTATTCATTATAAATTAATTATAGCAAAGATTGGTTTTTTGTAAATTGATTTAATATACTTCCCCCTTGCAAATGGAGGATTCGGCCCAAAGCCGGGTATAAAGTCCGTTTTCGCGGATTAGCTGCTCATGGGTTCCGGCCTCGGCGATTTGACCGTTGTCAAGGACCACTATCCTGTCGGCGTGGCGTATGGTATTCAGGCGGTGAGCAACCACGATAAGGGTCTTGTCGGCAGCCAGAGCCATCAAGGCCTCCTGAATCTCCCACTCGTTTTCCGGATCCACACTGGAGGTGGCTTCATCCAAAAGAATAATGGGCGAAGCCTTCAGTATGGCCCGGGCAATGGAGAGACGCTGCTTTTCGCCGCCTGAAAGGGAAGTGCCGCCGTCGCCAACAAGGGTTTCATATTTTTCCGGAAGAGTCTCAATAAAATCATGGCAGCGCGCAGCTTTTGCCGCGGCCATGACCTCCTCCGGGGATGCGTCGGGCTTGCCGAAGCGGATATTGTTAAAAATGGTATCACGAAACAGGTAAACATCCTGAAAAACAATGGATATATGCTTCATCAGGGTGTCCAGCCGCATTTGCCTTATATCGGCTCCGCCAATAAGGATGCTGCCCTCGTCCACGTCCCAGAAACGGGCCATAAGGTGAAGCAGTGTGGTTTTTCCTCCGCCGGAGGGTCCTACAAGGGCCGTCATGGTTCGCTCCGGCACCGTAAGGCGGATGTTTTTCAGCGTTTTGTCCGAAGCTTCTTCTTTTATTTCGCCAGAGGTCTTGCGATAAGAAAAGGAAACATTGTTTATCGCCACAGCATACCCCTTTGGAGACTTCTCTTCCTTGCTGTCGGGTTCTGAAAGAGCAGGGGAATCAAGAATTTCGCCCAAATGACCGCAGGCTGTTAAAAATTTTCTCCGTGCGGTGACATAGCCTAAAAGGGGAAGGGGCTCCAAGGCTCCAAGCAAAAGAATCATAAACATAAGAAGCGTGAAGCCGTCCATTCTGCCTGTGTTTAAGAGAATACCTGCGAAAAAGAGAACGGCAGAAAACCCTGTTTCATATAGGGCGCCGTACCACGCTTCATAAGGGATATAGCGGTTTAAGGCCCTCATATCCGCGTCCATATGATCCTTTATAGCCCTTCTGTAGCCCGAAAGGCGCATGTCCGGGAGCGCAAAAGCACGTATTACAGGTATGCCCTGGATAAATTCAAGGGTTCTGCTGCTGACCTTGGCTGCGGCTTCCCTTTGCTGCTGCTCCGTTTCCTTAAGCGCACGGTTGATGCTTGAGGTCATCCAAAGATAGAGGGGGAGACCGGCCAGGGAAAGGAGTGCCAAAGCCCAGTTAAGCTTCAGCAATGCAAAAAAGAGGAGAAAAGGGGTCAGGGTTCCCCTTATAAGGTTTGCCAAGGAATCATTTAATGCCAGTGAGGCAACATCCGTGGTCAGCCTGGCTTGAAGGGTTGCCGCATCCCTTCCGTAAAAGAAGCTCATGGGCAGACGACGCAGATGACGGCCCAGAAAGAGTCGCAGCCTTCCGGCAACAGTATTGTCATAATGGCAGAAGCTCTGCTGGCAAAGGCGCTCCAACAGCAGCAAAACCAGTTGAGAAAAAAGAAGCGCACCGGCATAAGTCCAGGCTGAAGTAATATGGCCTGATAGGAGTGATGAGAGAATCCTTACCAGGCAAAGGGCGGAGGTACTGAATAAAACAGCCATAAGTATAGGATAACCGCAAGCCTTTAATAGCTTTGCCCTGTCCTTGCCCGCAAGGGATAAAAGCTTTTTCAGGTAGGAAGTGCCTTTTGTAAGAAAATGGAAGGACTCTCGTTCCTCTTTTCCTTCATCCTTCTGATGGTCAGGGGATGTGGCCACTCTCTTTGGGTTAAGAGATGTTTTGCCTTCCTCCGGCACAGTGCTTCTCCTTCTTAACGTCAAGCCA